>NZ_JAVRCI010000023.1:16142-93176 GCF_034530835.1 Nostoc sp. DedQUE12b
CTGGGCGAACATTGCCGTAAGACGAGATATCTGCGGGGTCGCCGTAGGGGTCTTCACTAGCTGGGCGAACATTGCCGTAAGATGCAGGGTCTGCGGGATCGCCGTATGGATCTTCGCTGGCTGGACGTACATTGCGATCGCGGAATTCGGCATCTTGATCGGCTTGATCGCTGTTCGACCCCAAAAGCAAGTCCTTCGCCTTACGGAAAAATTCATCTACCATAATCTGTCTCCTGATTTAAGTTCGTGTTTCCGACGTGCGCGATCGGCGTTATCCTCCGGGAAACCCGCTTTCTTATTTACACACGCTTCGCTGGTCTAGAGTGCTGGGGCTGCGGATGAAGTTAGACCAGTGAGATCGCGACCTGTGGCACTCCGGTTATAGCCTTGGAATTCCCGATACTTTTGTGCTTCAGATTCTGGTACTCGAATTCCTTCTGCTGGTGGCGTTACCCAATGAGCGCGATGTTCAGCATCACGGTAATATACACGCCCATTTTTGGATAGATAGTATTTACCTTGCGCTCCTTCTTGGGGAGCATTCTTATGTTGGTTGTACATATAGTAAAGTGCCGCAGCTCCTGCCAAAAGCGCCACTTTTTGCCCTGTACCCAATCCTTTCTTAACTTCGGTTTGGCTTGCAGTCTTGCGATCGCTCACTGTTCTACCAACGGTATCATCCACTGGTGGTGGCACATTAGCTTTTTGGGAACCGCCTCCGCAGCTACTCAGCAAGGGAACCATTAACAATGCCGAAAGCAGCACTGCAAATAGACGCGAAACTATTTTACGTTCTTTATATATTGTGTTCATTGGATTTCGTTCTCACCTGTATTTGCTAAAAGCCTTGCTGTTGCAAAAACAAAGTTGGAATTCCTGTTATTTCGCTGGGAATTGAAAAAACATATACCACTCAATTTACAACTGCACAGCTACAGCGTTTCTCTTTCATATTCATGGATTTTCTCAAGTATTACATCCCGCCTTTGAGAGAAATCGTATTCATCCCAAGGAAATATATTGTTGATTTTTTTATGAGTCTATTTAGCTGAAACGCCGAAATTTTCAGCAATTTCTCGGTTATTTTTTCTGCATAAATAACTTAGAAAGATACAGTTACTATGATGCTTTTTGCCAAAAAGTACACTCAATATGACATCAAAAAACACTAGCACTCGTCTTCTTTTAGCTTTGTGGGATTTGGGAGGAGTGCAGCAGGAAGTTAAGAAGGGTCAACTCACTAAGCGAATTGTATCCAAAAGTCAAAAGGTAGCAGATTATCAGGGCATATTCGAGGAATTACAGAAGCAAGGTGCGATCGCAATTTCCAAAAAAGGATATTCTCTGACATCTGGCAAGGGTTTAGAGGTGTTGGGTGAGGGTTTAAGAAGTGGCGATTTTAAGTTTGAAGAGACAACTGTTAGCGCTTGGGTGGCGAATGCGTTGGTGAAGTGGATTAGTCAGATTGATATTGCGGTAGTTGGTGCAGATGTACCAGTTAATGGGAAGAGTGCGTTAGCCGAGCTTTCCAAAGGAATCGCATCTTACGACGAGTTTAAGTCGGTGGCGTTGGAAGTCTACGACAAGCTTAACCAAAACTACAACCTAGATGATCTTGTTCCAATTTATCGTATCAGGAGAGAAATAGGCGATCGGGTTAGTCGTGAAGATTTCAATACATGGCTGCTAGAAATTCAAGAAAAGGACATTTTGCAACTTCAGGGTGGAAGTATAGAAGATAGCGCCCCCGACAAGATTGAAGATTCCATTACTACTAAAGTCAGTGGATTACGTTGTTATGCTAAACGCCTCAATTTTTAAACTAAGTTACTCGGTTTTTTCCCCTTTTATTTCTTAGTAATTATTTTCAGCAGATGCACAATCATGATTAATTCTTTCTCTTCATATTCAGACATCAACAAAGCTATTACAAGCCATAACCCATTTGATAGATCATTAGTAGTCAGAAATTATGATATCTGGAACCAAACTTTTCCTGATGTTCCTTCCATAAATGCTCATGTATCAGATGCTGTTTATCAGGCAATAGAGCAAATCAGCACAGGAAAACGTTCAGTTATTGGTATAACTATTAAAGCTGAAAAAGGACTGGGTAAAAGTCACTTAATGAGTCGCATTCGCCACCATATTCTGGATGAAGGTGATAGTTTTTTTGTTTATATGAGCGAAGTTGATTATGGTGACTCAAACAAAATACATTCTAAATTTCTAAACACATTGTCATTTAGTCTAAAACAGACTGGTAATCAAAGTGTAATGCAATGGCAAGAGATCGCAACTACTTTAGTCAATGAGGTATATAAGTCAAGCTACACTCCTCAAGAGTTAATGAAGCGATTTCCTGGGGTTTTAGCTCAACATCCTAAAATAGTTGATGCCTTGACTGCTAAAGTACTGAAACTTAAGTCAAATATTGAAAATCCTTATTTGATTCAGGCTATCCTATGGACGCTTTCTTTAGATAAAGTTTCATTTGCAACTAATTGGCTTGCTGGCAGAGACTTAGCACAGTCACAAGCTGACTCTATGGGATTACCAAATACTAGTCAAGACGATAAAGAAGCTGAAGCATTCCAAACAGTATGTCAAATTCTAGACTTAATTGGTGATTACAGGACAATAGTCATCTGCTTTGATGAGTTAGAAAGCCTCAATTGTAATGAGCAAGGTTTTACAAGGGCACAGGTTATTGCTCTGTTTGCAAAAGATATATATAGCAGAATTAAACGTGGGGTATTAATTCTAGCTATGTTCGATGAAACTTGGACGCAACAAGTTAAAGTTGTACCACAAGCAGATTCAGTTATTGATAGAATTGGTGAAAAGAAATTTGATTTAAGGCATCTTAATAGTGATGATGTAGTAACTCTTGTTTCGCACTGGCTGAAAGATTTTTATGATACGAATAACTTAACTCCACCTCATCCGGTCTATCCTTTTGATGAAAATAATTTACGAGTACTTGGTAAAGAAAAACCAATAGTTAGAAAGGTTTTACAGTGGTGTACAAATAATTGGAATTTGCCTGGTATCCCACTGGTGGAAACAGCTCCACTACATAAAATTGAAAAAGCTTTTAATAAAGAACTTGCAGCACTTGATAACACAATAGACAATTACTTTGAAGATAGTAGTACCATAGCTAAATCTATAAGTTTTTGTTTATCAGCTCTGAAAGGCGAAACTGTAGAGAGAGTAAAAATTGATGAAGTTGAAGAAGTTATAGTCAAAAATGTAGATAAAGGCTACCTCAACTTTAGAGTTATTGGTAAGGAAGATGGAAGAGTTATCAAAATAGTAGTAGCAGTGGTGCAAGAATCTAGCAATAAATTTGTAAGTGCTGCCTTGAAAAGATTAATAGATTATAAAACATTTGATATGACTCGTGGCTGCTTAGTTCGTGCTAAAGATGTGAAACAGAATACTAAAGGAAAAGAGTATTTAGATAAACTACTTTCTAAAAACTTAGGAGGAGAATTTATTCAACTTAATGTTGAAGATATTAAGCCTCTTTTAGCTATTTTATTTGTTAAGCAAGCTTGCAAAGATTATGAAGTTAGTGAAGAGGAGATTTTTCAGTTTATAGTTCAGCAGAAAATTACAGTTGATAACTACTTAATACGTGAAATTTTAAGCGATCCATCTGGTCAAATTCCCAGTGGCTTAATAAATGAGGAATGTGTTGCTGAAACTCAGCCTATACAAAATCAAAATGGAACTAAACAACTAGATGATATGCTTGATAATTTAATGATTAAACTTGGTTTATGAGTAATCTAATTTTGCTCAATACTGCCTTATCTCTACCTTCTCCCGACGTTGAAGCTTTGCTACAGGGTCGAATAATTATAGCTCTACCCCAGACATTTATCCAGCCGGGGCGTTCCTTTGCTCTTTATCCCTCTGCAACCTCAATCAACGTGCTACCCGATGAAAAATACTACAAATCAAATTTCTTGACGATTACCCAAAAAGTTATTCCTCCAATAAGTTCTGAAACAGTCTGGATTCAATCTTGGGGTAAGTGTGAACTGTGCCAAATCGTAAATCACTCAGAATCGTTAAAAGCTTTGTCACAATTAAATATTTGGACAACAAAAGGATTACAAGAGATTTTGCTGCAAAGGAAGCATATCTTTCTTGCTTATTTGCGTGTCTATTTATTATCTGAGCCAATTGAAATATCTGTGAATCCACAAAGCCAGTTTATAGGTTTACCTGATCCGTTGAAGGTATCTGTTGATTTACCAGTATTAAACGATCGCACCTTCGCCCAACGCAAACACCAGTTAGAAAAGCTAGAACCCTCGATGCATCCTGAATTGGAAGAATTGCAGAGTGCGATCGCATCCCTAGCCATTAGCCAACCAGCAGCGAAACAATTAGACGAGGAGATCAAAGTATTTCTGGGTTGGAGTAGTGACAAGCTAATTAAGCAACCCGATCCAAATTTAGCTTGGATAAATGATATTGCAAAATTAGGCGATCGCAGCATTGAGCTAGAGGAGAAAAAAAGCAACTACCAAGCTGGTACAGATTTTGAAAACATCGCACGTCAAAGTCTGGAGTTTTTAGGATTCAAGGTTGAAAATGCTTACAAAGGTGGCGCTGGAGGCTTAGATTTATTTTGTTCAAAACCTTACCCTATTGTTTGCGAGTGTAAAGCGGGTAGGCTTATTCCTAGCGGTACAGTTGAGGAATTAATTAAGCTAGGCGGAATGCATTTAGGTGCTGATCAATTTTTTGATTCGGCAAAATTAGTAATTGGCCCAGGTAATCCATCTACGGATATACTAAAAGCCGCGCAAAAATGGAAAGTAAGTATTATTAATGCTATGACTTTACAAAAGTTAGTTGAATTCAAAGCCAAATATCCAGGTGCTATTAATTTAGTCGAATTACAGCAATATTTAGAACCTGGGCAAATTGACTATAGAATTAATGAATATATTGATAAAGCTGAGAAAGAGATTAAATTGCGATCGCATATTATCCATCTCGTCAAAAATTATCTAGAAAATTCAGGTATAGAATCAGCTGGTGTTGAAGCTCTACATGGTGCGTATTTCGGATCGCATCCGCCACAGCCAATCAAAACAGCAGAAATGCACGAAATACTGATAGAACTTTCCTCACCCTTAACAGGCTATTTAGGGCGAATTAAGGGTAGTGATTGGAAGAGCGATCGCTTTTACTTTCTCCGCGATTTACCTATTAACTAAATATAGTAAAATATATCTCTTTTTTTACCTTCGCGCTCTTTGCGTCCTTCTCTAACGAGACGCTGCGCATAGCTTGCTTTTCCGTAGGAGTATGCGGTTCGTTTAAAAATAAATGAAGTAAGTAAGCGTAGCCAGCCGTAGACATCGCTTTTAGCTTATAGGTGATTTCCCCGTTAACTAAAGATAGTGAAATAATTTTATTTTTTTACTTATGCTTTATCTGGATATCTGCTATTCATTTAAAAATAACTGCGATCGCAATTATCCTAAAGTTAATATACCAGCCTGATAATTCACCACCAACGGCAGAATTTTTAGCCATTCTGAACCTAACAATACTTCCGTCATTTCATTGCCCACATAAACGTTAATTTCATACTCTTGTTCGTTTAATATCACCTTGCCTAAATAAATATCAAATCTTGATTCCCCCTTAGCAGTTCGTAGAGATTCCTCACCGATATAAAACCAGTTTAGACCCTCTAAATCTTGTTTGTTAATAGCGAGAAAGCCTGTAAAACCAGCATCCAACATAGCATCTACAGGCAAATCTAATCCATCAGATGTAATCAAATCAATTTCAAATTGGCTCTACTGCAATATACCAGCCGTAGTGTTCCTTAATCAAATCGGGACGTACACGCTCAAAAATTTCGCGACAGCGATGATAAAATGCCTCATCTTCAGCTTTGCGTCTCGCAAGTTCTTCTGGTGGTAAAATTCGTTCTGGAAAGATTCTGCCTCGACGTGCAGGTTGTTTTGCAGTTGATTCAGCCATAGTAGTTAGCCCTATTTCTTAATGCTGTCTTAACTTTATTTTACAGAAATATAAAGGCGATCGCTTTTACTTTCTCCGTAATTTACTTATTAACTAAAAATAGTACAATCTATCTCTTTCTTTTCTTCTCTCTGCGTCTCAGTGGTTCGTTTAAAAATAACTGAAGTGCGATCGCGATTCCATTTATCTCAAAGTTAATATACCAGCCTGATAATTTACTAACTCCATTTTTTTATGCTGCCTTAACTTTATTTTAGAGAAAAACAAAGGCGATCGCTTTTATTTTGTAAGTAATATTACTAAAAATTTAAGCAATAAAATATACTTTTAGTTTACTTTTGTGCCTCTCGACAATACGCTATACTTAGCTTTCTTCTCCGTAGTAATATGCGGTTCGTTTCAAAATAACTAAAGTACAGATTGCTTTACAATTAATTACTTTATGAATAATTAATATTATCTATTGACTTAATTTTATTTTATGAGAAGCAATAAAAATCTTAGTTGCATCCCACCACAAGGCATCGCAGTCTTTCATGTTTTTCTCAGTAACTACTATTTATAGTTACAAACTTTACAAAAAGTTCATACTTAGCCACTGTGTACTTTGATTTACATAAGATAAAGGCTTAGTACTGTCGAAGAAACACATTATACTTACTACACTGGTATTCATTAATCACAAATCCCTAAAAAGTTGAAAACTTAGGCAAGATGACCCATGTATTATCAAATTTGGAATTTCTTTCTTAAAGAAGATAAATACATTTATTGGAAAGAAAAAATAAAAGTTAACAAAAACTTTGACAAAGTGACATGGCAAAAGATTATTGATTTCTTGTCATTAGTAGAGCAAACTTTCCAGTTAAAAAGTCAACTAGCAGAAACCGATAGCCTTGAACCGTTTCTCAAGCTAGCAAGAGAAAACGGTTACAATTTGACCGCAGAAGAACTCGCCTGGTTTCTAATTACAAGAAGACAGATTTGGGATCTTTTTGATATTGCCCAAAAAACGCCATCTCTCAAAGAAGAATTACTAATAGCTAAAGAGCCACAACAGTTCATCGATATTGCTGCCGAAAATGGTTATTACTTTTCTGTAGATGAGTTAGCTTGGCTATTAATTGACATTAAATCATCATCAGATTTAGTATCTATTAACAACAGCGTTGGAGAGATTCTCACGGTATCAAGCTACGGCAGAATTGAAACAGGATACTGGATTTGGCTAGCAGAACACTGGGGAATTGTGCCACCATTTTGTCATCGGGATAAACCCAGCACTTTCTTATGTCAAAATCTCAACAATCCTTTTTTACCCGATCGCTGTTTTTTACCCAAGAGTTACTTTAATCAACGCCTGATAGCAATTCATAATTAAAATAATTCGTAATTAGGTAAAGGAAGAGAAAAAAGCAATACTTAACCAAACGGTATTGAGTTATGAAACTTAATTACGAATTATACAGTGAAGCATCCTAGACAGAAGATATATCTTCTATTTAGGATGCTTCACAATAAAAAATTGTTGAGACAACAATTCTGGACAAAATCTGAGATTTAGATTAGAGCTATCAGCTAGCAGAAACGGTCAAACTACCGGGTTTCTGAAGATTGCCTTGTAAAATCACACCTCGTTGATTGGCATGAATGTGACGCAAAATCTTGTAAATTGCCTCAACTTGGTCTGATGCGCCTGCCTTCTCGGCGAGTTCGTCAAGAGAAAGGGGAGTTTTTTCTTTTTGTAGTACTGCTACCACTCGTGTTTGCAAATCTAGAATGGAGGCGGCAGCTTTTTTGCCAGCTTCTACTCCTGGTTGATGGTAGGCGTTGACGTTGACTAAGCTAGCGTATAAACCAACAGCACGTTCATACAAAGCAATTAATGCCCCTACAGTTCGGGGATTAACTTGGGGAATCGTGACTGTAATGGAATCGCGGTGATTTTCATAAAGCGCTTGTCGGGTTCCTTGGAGAAAACCGGAAAGATAATCGCCTGATGTAACTCCAGGATCTATTTCAGTGGACGGGCCGTGACGATCTTCCAACACTTCGATGAAGGTAGCAAAGAAATTCGCTACACCCTCGCGTAACTGCTGGACGTAAGCGTGTTGATCTGTTGAGCCTTTGTTGCCATAAACGGCGATACCTTGATGGACAACATTACCGTCTAAGTCTTTTTCCTTGCCCAAAGATTCCATCACCAGCTGTTGCAAATAGCGACTAAATAAAAATAAGCTGTCCTTGTAAGGTAGGACAACCATATCTTTTTCGCCCTTTCCGTTACCTGCAAAGTACCAAGACAAAGCAAGTAAAGCTGCTGGGTTATTTTTCACATCTGGGACGCGGGTAGCGTCATCCATCTCTTTGGCGCCATCTAGCATAGCGCGAACATCAATGCCTTGTAATGCCGCTGGTACTAGCCCCACAGCAGACATTTCTGAGGTGCGTCCTCCTACCCAGTCATACATCGGAAATCTAGCCAGCCAACCTTCATCTTTGGCCAGCTTATCGAGGTTGCTATCAACGCTAGTAATTGCTACCGCATATTGAGCAAATTCCAAATTGTGTCCGGCGTAAGCTTTTTTAACTTCAATCATGCCGTTGCGCGGTTCCGGTGTTCCCCCAGATTTGGAGATCACCAATACCAAAGTGCTGGCGAGGCTATTTCGTAGATGATTGAGAACGCGATCGATACCTGCGGGATCGTTGTTATCGATAAAGTGAAGTTTCAGCGGCGGGAAATCAGGAGCGAGAGCTTCCGCGACAAATTGGGGGCCGAGAGCGGAACCACCAATACCAATAGAGATAATATCCGTGAAGCGGCTTGCTCTGGGAGGATGAATAGCACCTGTTTGGACTTTTTCCGCAAAGGCTTCGATTTGTTCTAAGGTTTGGACTATTTCTTGTGTAAGTTCTGGAGCTGGCGCTAAATCAGGATTTCGCAGCCAGTAGTGTCCAACCATGCGGTTCTCGTCAGGATTTGCGATCGCACCCTTCTCTAGTTGAGCCATATCCGCAAACGCCTTGTCAAACTTCGGCTGCAACGATTCCACGAAGGCATCATCGAACCGCATCCGACTTATGTCTAAGTACAGTCCCAATCCCTCGTGGAAATATAACCAGTTTTGGTATCGTTGCCAAAGTGCCCTAGCATCCATAGGGAAATCTCAAATAAAGTGTTTTTCAAAAACCAGTTTAATGTAAGGTTATAGCGATCCCTGCCTAGCCTTATACAGTTTACAGTTTTCAGTGTTCCTTTGACCGTGCCAATTTTAGATTTTAGATTTTAGATACTTCGACTCCGCTCAGTACAAGTTTTAGGTTAAAATTTATTTCGGTTGATGCTCCGCACTTCTTTACCAGAAGCTACCACGAACGTGCCAAGAAAGCGAACGTGGGTGGAACAAATCCAAAATCCGCAATTCCAAAATTCAAAATTGATTGACTCTTGACTTTAAACATCGGGCATAGGGATGACACGCAAAAATTTCACAATTTCACCTCTAATTTCTATACCAATCAGATAATTGTCTAGGGTGAAGCGGTGAAAAATGCCTTCACTATCAAGCTGTCGCAGTTCTTTTAAATCGCTCAACTGCCACTTTTGGGCTAACTCAATAAAAACAAAATCATGTACCCGCTCGTAGGCGGCAGGTTCTAAATTCTTCAGGTCTAGCAAAAAAGACCTGGCATAGCGCATTTCCAGACTCACTGGGCGTTACCTTCACCAAAACTTGAGGGGCCAAAGAGTGCTGAGTTGAAAGTGCTGAGTGCTGAGTCAAGAACCAGTACTAAGACTTACAATTCAGTATATGGATCTAAATCCTCTGACTTTAGTTCTAAATAATAAATAAATCCTAACTAATCCCTTAGTTTTAACTATGGGCTACTACTGGGCACTCAGCACTCAGCACTCAGCACTCAGCACTCAGCACTACTAAAAGCGCTGCTGAATCAGAAAAACATCAACAGTCTGACCGCTTCTTCATGGGTTAAGATATCCCACGGTTGCTGCGATCGCTTGACTTTTTGTATCGCTTTGAGCATATAAAAGTCATAATGTAAAGCTTCGAGAACATTCCAAATGTCTTGCAAATCGTCATCGCCTAATTGCTCGATTAAGTGATGCATTCTAAGTCGCAGCAAATTCATACGTTAATTATTCCCTACCACCAAACACCAACAATAAATAGTATTCCCATAAAATTAGCTACGCTCAAGCTACGCTAAAATTTATTCGCCCGACGAGAAGGCAGAGGAGCAGAGGAGCAGAGGGGCAGGGGAGCAGGGGGGCAGGGGAGGATAATTAATGACAAATGACAAATGACAAATGACAAATGACCAAATAATTTAATATGGTTGACTATCTCATTTTCTTAGCAATTTCTACAGCACTTTTTGCTTTATTCGCACTAGGACTGAATTTACAGTGGGGCTTTACGGGATTAATTAACTTTGGTCATATTGCTTTCATGACTCTGGGAGCGTATACAACGGTATTGTTAAGCTTAAAGGGCGTACCCCTACTTATATCAGCACTGGCTGGGGCAATTGTCGCAGCCTTATTGGGTTTGATAATTGGTTTTGTAACTCTCCGCTTACGAGAAGATTATCTAGGAATTGTCACCATTGGTACGGGCGAATTAATTCGTTTGGTGGTGAATAATCAGGAATTACCTGTGGGTGACACCTGGATTTCTGGGGCGTTTGGTGTACAAAGTTATCCCATACCCCTATCCACAGAACCAAGTTTGTTTGTCAGATTAATAATGATTGGGCTTTTAACGCTGCTGGCTGCCGTAACTTTCTTTTCTTTGTGGCAATGGATTCGCACCACTCAAATATCTCGGACTACTGATTTGGGCAAAAGGACGACTAGCAAGCAAGAATTTGCATCGCGCTTGGGTGTGGGAATTGTGTTAGCAATTTTGGCGGCAGCGATTTATATTTCTGGGGTAATCGGATTGTATAACTACAACCCAAAAGCGGGTTTAATGCTGGTGTTGCTGCTGGTTTTAGCATTTGTATACTGGCGCTTAGAAATTTTGGTGCGATCGCCTTGGGGTAGAATTCTCAAAGCTATCCGCGAAGATGAAGAAATTCCTAAAGCGCTGGGAAAAAACGTTTTTTGGTATAAATTACAATCTCTCATGTTAGGAGGTGCGATCGCGGGTATCGCTGGTGCTTTCTTTGCTTGGCAACTCAGCGCCATTTACCCTGATAATTTTCAACCGCAGATCACCTTTGACACTTGGATTATGGTGATTTTAGGCGGTTCTGGGAATAATGTTGGCACAATCGTAGGTGCGGTAATTTTCTTTGCTTACGATGCGTTAACGCGAGAAGTCTTACCCAGAATCGTTTCCCTTGATGAAGCACGTTTGGGCGCATTTCGGATCATGGTAATCGGATTAATTTTGATGGTACTGATGATTTGGCGTCCTCAAGGTATCTTAGGGAAAAAAGAGGAACTCACCCTTGGTAAATAACTATTCATCTCCACTTCCCCTTTTGGCAGCCACTGGACTTTCTAAAAGCTTTGGTGGTGTCAAAGCAGTTAATGAGGCCAGAATCGAAGTTGCTAAAGGCAGCATTACGGGCTTGATTGGCCCCAATGGTGCTGGCAAAACTACTTTATTTAACTTACTCTCAAACTTCATCCGCCCAGATAAGGGACGAGTGATTTTTGACGGCGAACCGATTCACAATTTGCAACCATATCAAATCGCCCAGCAGGGGGTAATCCGCACCTTTCAGGTTGCACGGACTCTCTCGCGGTTATCGGTGTTAGAAAATATGCTGCTGGCGGCGCAAAAACAAACGGGTGAAAATTTTTGGCAGGTGCAGTTGCAACCGCACATCGTCGCTAAGGAAGAAAAGCAACTGCAAGAGCGAGCAATGTATCTATTAGAATCAGTTGGCTTGGCAAAAAAAGCACACGATTATGCTGGTGGTTTGTCTGGTGGACAACGCAAGCTGTTGGAAATGGGACGGGCGCTGATGACTAACCCCAAGTTAATTTTGTTGGATGAACCTGCTGCTGGGGTGAATCCGAAACTTATTGATGATATTTGCGATCGCATTATCACTTGGAACCGTCAAGATGGCATGACTTTTCTGATTATTGAACACAATATGGATGTGGTTATGTCCTTGTGCGATCGTGTTTGGGTACTTGCCGAAGGGCAAAATTTAGCTGACGGTACGCCAGCAGAAATTCAAACTAATCCCAAAGTTTTAGAAGCTTATTTGGGAAAATAGAGTGTGATTGACTTTCTGTTTATGCAATGTATTTAGCGATCGGACTTTGGACAAATAAAAGTACATGAATACTGTTACTTGTTCAAAGTCAAATTTAAGACTATTAATCGTGCTTAGATTAGAGTAAATATTATGGGTATTACAGCTAGCTACAAACGCATTACACCACAAAAATTTGCAGAAATTCAGAATGCTCCTGAAGCGGCAGCATCTTTCTTTAAGCTTGATTTAGATAATTTAGTTTTTGATTTTAGTAATCCACAGGTAATGATTGCCAAACTACAAGATCGGCGACGCAATGAACATTACTTCAGGCTTGAAGATTGGCACGCACTACATTTTCTTCTCACTGGAGAGTCAAGTTTGGAAGGTGATACCCAAACATTGCCACCTCTTTCTAATGTAGTCATGGGAGGTACGCCGACGCAGTTTGAAGCGACTTACGGATTTGTACGGTATCTCACACTTGAAGAGGTTCGAGATGTTGCCGATGCCTTAAGTCAAATTTCTGTTGAAGAATTGAAGAGTCGATTTAATTCTAGCGTGTTTAATGCAGCATAAATATACCCAAATCCTAGCTCTGGAGGATGGGATGAAGAAGAGATAGAACCGTTGTTTGAGCTATATCCACAATCGGTAGAATTTTTTCAGAATGCTGCTAAAGAAGGTGATATTGTTTTGCTGTCATCTGATTGATTAATTTTTTCGGAAATTTGGCTTTTGTTAAAATCGAGTTGTATATCTCAGTAGAAAAAGTTTTTTATGTCAATGATGACAGTCAAAGATTTAGAGCAAGTTCAAACCGCTTTTACCGAAGCAGGTTTAGATTACCAGCTGGAACTCGAAAATGGGAAAATTTCAATAATGGGCCCGTCAGATATTGTATCCAGCGAAATCAGTAGTCGTCTCATCGCCTTTCTCTTTGCTTGGATAAATCCTCGTCGCTGGGGAAGAGTATTTGATTCTGCTGGCGGTTTCATTATGCCAGATACAAACCTCAAAGCACCCGATGTTTCCTTTGTTCGCGCTTCCCGACTTCTCCAAAGTCCTCGTTACTTTGGAGAACTTGTCCCTGACTTAGTAGTAGAAATTAAATCTCAGAGCGATAAAATTAAACTTATAGTAGCCAAAATTTTGAAATTTATAGAACTAGGAGCGGTTGTCGGAATTCTGATCGATCCTGATGAAGAGACAGTTACAATTTATCGCTCTATAGGCGAACCGACAGTTTTAGAAAATGGCGATACTTTAACGATACCAGAACTTTTTCCCGGTTGGGAATTGCCCATTACTGAGTTATGGCCTCCTATCTTTACCGAGGAAGAAACACAAATTTAGTGAATGAGTACACCCGCATAAATTCAAATTAATCCAAAACTTTTAGAAGCTTATTTGGGATAAGAAAGTGTAATTTGCCTTCTGTTTATATAATGTATTTATTGCTTATAAATTTCCCTGAGTTTATTATTCATTGATTCTGACTCCTAAATTAGGACTTCTGAATTCTTATTCAATCTTCGTTATTTTCTGCAAAATTGACTTGCTCATAAAGGTCGCGCAATTCAATTTGAAAATCAACTGTTTGTAGTGATAAAATTGCAGATTCATGTTCAATTTCAGTAAATGACCATTGACTTTCCGCAGTTTTTACATACTGCATCACATGATACTGATATTGATCGATTAAAATATATTCCTTGAATTCGGGAATAGAGCGATAATAAAGAAACTTATCGCCTTGGTCATAATTTTTAGTCGATTTAGATAAAACTTCAGCAATTAACATCGGGTTCATAACCGTTGTTGTGCTGGTTCCCGTATAAATAGGTTGTCCCTCAATCACCATCACATCAGGATAAGTATGCTGCCGATAACGGGGTATCCACAAACGCACATCACCAATATAAACATCATAATTCTTGCCTCTCAAACCAAACTTCAAATAAGCATAAAAGTTGCCAGCAATTTTATTATGATTTGTAGTGCCACCTGTCATCGGTACAATTTCTCCATCACGGTATTCGCTTTTATATTCTGCTTTTTCTTCAAGTTCTAAATACTCTTCAGGTGTATAAGAAAATTTTTGTGTTTCTAACTGCATAAAAATACAACCTATGATTGTGCGGTTTGCTCATCTCTCATATCTATGTTGTACGCCAATAAACCCCATTCTCTCGCTGCATTAACTTGCAAGCAATGAACTCCCGTCGCAGGGTGGCGCAGTCGGGATGGTAGCGTTTAAGAATGTCATTTACCATGCGTTCAGGGTAGTTGACTCCTATATCAAACTGGTTTACTAACCACTTGAGAATTACTAGACGCTTTTTGCGACTAGCGGGGATTTCCTTAAGGTATCCACCCTCAAAATAGTTTTTCAACACTTTGCTTTCCCAAGCTTCAGTATCCACATCCTCTATCAAGGATGCTATTTTTTCAGGTGTGAAAATTTCCTTGCTAATGCTTTGCAAAGCCTCACTATCCAATTGATATAGACGGCTATTACCTTCAGGACGCATTGTCACCAAATTTAGCTCTTTAAGTTTCGCTAAATGATGAGATACCGTCGGTTCCTTCAGTTGCAGTAGCGCCGCCAATTCTTCAACGCTGCACTCCTGATTTGCCAGGATACCTACAATCTTCAATCGGCTATCATCCGCCAATGCCTTGAAAAAGCGGAGTAAGATGTTAAATTGCTCTGGTTGCATAACTAACTTCTAATTAGATATCTATCTAATTAGAAGTATATCTAATTGAAAGCTCAGATCCCCAACTTTTCACAGAAGCCGGGGATTTTGTTGTTAAATTTAACTAAATTGTTCTTCTGCATCAAGGTTGAACAGCATTTGCAGAGTTTGCATACAGCGCCGTCTAGCTTCAACATCTTGCTGCGATCGCAATTGCACCATCGGGTCATGTAAAATTTTATTGACAATTCCCCGTGTTAATGCCTCTATTATTTCTTGATGTTTGTCAGCGAATTCCGAACCCAATCTCGACAAAGCTTTTTCTAACTCTTGTTCGCGGATGGTTTCGACTTTATTTCGCAGACAGCTAATAGTAGTAACAGTTTCCAGACTGCGCCACCAAATATCAAAGGCTTCCACTTCTTCTTCTAAAAGTCGTTCGGCTTCCTGTGCAATCTTCCGACGGCTTTCGTAGTTTTGCGCTACAACAGCCTTCAAATCATCCACATTAAACGCTTGTACATTTTCCAGTTCATTTACATCCGCATGGACATTACGCGGCACAGAAATATCAAATAACATTAAAGAGCGCTGAACTTCTAAAACCATTTCCAATTTGGCACGGTCAAGTATTGGCTCTGTTGCCGAAGTACTTGTAAATACTAGATCGCTATCGGCAATTACGCTCATCATTTCCGATAGCGGATGAATTTTGATCGGTTGTTGAGGGAACAGCTTTGCTAATTCTTGGGCGCGATCGCGAGAGCGATTTACAATACTAATTTCCACAGCACCTTTAGAAATTAGGTGTTGCACCAACAGCCGCGACATTTTACCAGCACCCAGAATTACCACTCGGCAAGCTGCTAAATTTGCCACTTTTAGCTGTGCTAACTCGACAGCAGCCGAACTGATAGAGACAGCGCCAGTACCAATACTAGTTTCAGTACGAACCCGCTTACCAGCTGTCAGCGCTTGTTTAAATAATCGATTCAAAATGGTTTTTATACCGCTATATTGCTGTCCCAGTTTGTGAGTAGTTTTCACCTGAGCCAGAATTTGACCTTCTCCGAGTACCAGACTATCTAAACCACCTGCTACGCGCATAACGTGCATCACTGCATCATCATGTAGCAGCATAAACAAGTGTTGTCGTAGAGAAAGCACGGGTAATTTACTATATTCCGCAAGAAACTGCGTTACTTCCCGAATACCTTGGTCTGCTTCACTGGCAACAATATAAATTTCTAGGCGGTTACAAGTGCTAAGAATTGCAACTTCGTCAATATGGGGATAGCTGGCCAGTTGAGCGATCGCATTTTCAATTTGTGGTTCTGGAATGCTCAGTTTTTCCCGGACTTCTACTGGGGCTGTTTTATGGCTTAACCCCACCACTGCTATATTCATTTGCTAAATCGTAGTTACTAGTTGGTAGTTGAGAATAGGGCATTGAGTGAGAATAGGGAATGGGGAATTTTTGTTTATTGGTTGATAATTTTTCCAACTAATAAACAATAACTAATCACTAAATACTAACTACTAACTAGTGTAACGATGAAGCATTTGGTTGACTATTTTTCCATTTTATAGAAAGATTTATTTCCTAATGCTTCACCTCTACTTTTACCATTCCCCATTCCCTAAAAATTAGTTCAGTTGGAGAGTCTTGGGTTTACCAAACATGTGAATTGTATCAACAAATCGAGCCGTATTCGATTGGTTGGAAATTACCAAGCTTTGAGTTCTTGCTCCACCACTGAAGAAACGTACACCTTCCATGAGATTACCACTGGTAATGCCGCAAGCAGCGAACAGAACAGTTTGACCAGATGCTAGTTCATGAGCATCATAGACCTTATCGGGGTCATTGATATTCATAGACTTTAAGCGATCGATGTTGGCTTCTCTGCTTTCTCCAATCAGACCTGTTTTAACTATCGCTGGATCGTAGATTAGTTGACCTTGGAAGTGTCCACCCAAAGCACGCATTGCTGCTGCCGAGATTACACCTTCAGGAGCCGCACCGATACCCATCAGCGCGTGGATATTAGTTCCAGCAAAGCCACAGCTAATGGCTGCACCCACATCACCATCTGAAATTAGAGCGACTCTTGCTCCAGCCTCACGGATTTCTTTAATTAAATCGTTGTGGCGTTCGCGCTTCATCACCACAACTACGAGTTCTTCAATCGAGCGCTCTAGACACTCAGAGAGAATCTTCAGGTTTTCTGTGGCTGACTTGTTGATGTCTACCTTGCCCTTAGCTGCGGGAGGTGCTGCTAACTTTTTCATGTAAAAGTCAGGAGCAGCAAATAATCCACCCTTTTCAGAAATTGCCAAGACAGCCATCGAACCAGGTTGTCCATAAGCTACCAAGTTCGTACCTTCACAGGGGTCAACGGCGATATCAATTTCAACTAGTTCATCAGGATTACAGAGAGCTTCGGCATTTGGTTGAGTACAAATACCAACTTCTTCCCCGATGTATAACATAGGCGCGTCGTCGCGTTCGCCTTCCCCAATCACAATGCGACCGCGCATATAGATTTTATTCATCCGTTCCCGCATAGCTTCCACAGCTACCTGGTCAGCGATGTTTTTTTCGCCTTTACCCATCCACTTTGCGGATGCGATCGCCGCTTGCTCTACTACTTCAATAATCTCTAACCCAAGTGTATTTTCCACAGAGTCTGCCCTCTCAACTGCTTGAATTTCCGCCGCTTTATCTGGCCATTTCAGTTTTCAAGTCTACCAAAGGGCGGATACACGTGGAAGAAAGTTAAGTTTTACTGCTAACTGGTTACAAAAGTGCCAGTTAACACATCTTTATTTTTTACTCTTAACTACTCCAGTATAAAGCGTGTTTAAAAGTAACTAAGTTAAGAACTTGCACAAATGGGTAGCAGTTTATGTATACAACATTGCTTTTCTTCAGTGTTTATCTTTAGGTATAAAATAATAAAGGAAAAAAGCTGGTGAATTCACTCAAAACCGAAAAACGAGGCGCAGAGTAAATAGCTTGTCAAATTAAGAGGTGAATCGTGTTTATCGACTACATCACACTCATGTTGATCAATATGGTAGCTGGGCTATTTCTACTAGCTGACTATGTGTATCGTGGTATAGATAGTTCTAATCAAAGACAGTGGATTCCAGGATTCGGAATTACAGGTGCGATCGCACTCACGACTGGTTTACACATGAGCTTCACCTGGCCAGTAATGGGTAGCTTTAACATTGCCTTCGGTGAGACGAGTATCCTATTTGGAATCTTGTTTATTGCAGCTGCAATCGCACTTGCTCAAGGTTGGGATTTGTTGACAATAGCAATTTATGGTTTCTTTGCTGGTGCAGTTGCGATCGTAGTCGGTATCCGTATCATCAACTTGAATTTGACAAAGCAACCGCTTTTATCGGGAATAGGCTTTATTTTAACTGGATTAGGCGGTATTTTTGCAGCACCAACTCTTTATTGGAAAACCAATCGAACCTGGCGGCTAATTGGCGTAGCAGTGCTGATAGTAGCCGCTCTAATTTGGGCTTTTACTGGATATTTAGCTTACTGGAATCATTTAGAGGGTTTCCAAAAGTGGGTTCCAGCGCCGATGCGGTAAGCAATGATCTAGGCTAAAGACATAGTTAAAACCTTGCTTAAGATCAATATGCTGGACTTTCTCAATCCCCTTTTAAATCGCCATCCAGAGCGAGTCAAAGCCAACGTCGAACTTTACACATGGCAAACTTGTCCTTACTGCATTCGAGCCAAAATGCTGCTGTGGTGGAAAGGTGTAAATTTCACTGAATACAAAATCGACGGCGACGAAGCAGCCAGAGCGAAAATGGCAGAACGCGCTAACGGCCGCCGCACAGTACCACAAATTTTTATCAATAACCAGCACATTGGCGGCTGCGATGACCTCTATCAGTTAGACACACAAAGTAAACTCGACCCCCTTTTAGCTCAAGCCGCTATTTAGAAATCAAATTAGCCCCAACAATTTTCTTGGTGATGCTATGTTGGGCAATTTTTGATTTTAAATTGCTCAGTAAGCAAGTTTGTAGTAAGGACTTTAGTCCTTAATATTCTAAGCACTAAAGTGCTTAGGGACTTCCAAATAAAAAAATATCCAATTATTTATTGTGGGGTGCGCGTCTCGCCCGCCCGTAATCAAGGGCGGGCAAGATGCCCACCCCACAAGATTGTATAGTTTATTTCTTGGAAATCCCTTACTACAAACCCTAAACTTTCAAAACTAGCTTGACAAAGTGCCAGAAAACTGTGGCACAAGTTTGCCCACCTTTAGGGCAAGGAATATTGAATTGATAAGAATATGTTAACCATGTATACGGAATATCTTATACATCAACAATGGATGAATTATGCCTTAGAATTAGCAAAAACAGCAGGTGATGCAGGTGAAATCCCTGTAGGTGCTGTTATCATTGATTCAACAGGCAAATTGCTAGCAGAAGGAGAAAACAGAAAAGAGCGCGATAAAGACCCTACTGCTCATGCGGAAATTCTAGCTATCAAGACAGCTGCAACAACTTTACAAAATTGGCATCTTAATGAATGCACACTCTATGTCACTCTCGAACCTTGCCCAATGTGTGCAGGTGCGATCGTCCAATCACGACTAGGACTACTGGTATATGGAGTAGACGATACAAAAACTGGCGCAATTCGTACAGTTATTAACATCCCCGATAGTGCTGCTTCTAATCACCGTCTCCAAGTAATCGGAGGCATTCTAGAGTCAGCTTGTCGTCAGCAATTACAGACTTGGTTTGCTATTAGGCGGCGTAAAGTAAACTAACGGACAGAGGTAAAACTGTCCATCTACTACGACACAAGTCACACAAGAGAATCTACGGTGTAACTAATCACGCCTTTCGTTAAATTTTTACCCGTCAATCAGCTGCATCCGTCATGATGGAATTTTACTCTTCATCCGATACCAGCCAGCACACCTCAGTAAGTCCTCAGGTAGATAGCACTACCTCAAAGGTTTCTCCTTGGTTAAGTCCCCTGGCATATTTATTAGGGCGTCACTGCCTATTACCATTATTCTTTGGACAAATTAGAATAACCGGACAAAAAAATATCCCCACAACTGGGCCTGTGATCCTTGCGCCTACACATCGGGCGCGTTGGGATGCGTTGCTTGTACCCTACGCTACCGCTTGTCTGAGAAAGCAAGACTTGCGATTTATGGTGACTATTGACGAATGCCAAGGTTTGCAAGGCTGGTTTGTTCGACGTTTAGGGGGATTTCCTGTAAATTCTAAGCATCCATCAATTCGCACGCTGCGACATGGAGTAGAGCTACTTCAGCAGCACAAAACCCTGGTCATCTTTCCAGAAGGTAACATTTTTCGTGATGGCCAAGTTCACCAGTTGAAGCCAGGAATTGCTCGTCTTGCTTTGAGTGCTGAATCTAGCCATTCCGGGCTGGGAGTGAAAATTATACCCGTAGGCATTAACTACAGCCAACCTTATCCCAATTGGGGTACAGATGTGAGTATTGACATTGGCTCCCCAATAAAAGTCGCAGATTACATGAATGGCTGTATAAAACAAGATGCAAAAAGCATCACAACTGATTTAGCAAAGGCACTACAACAATTAAGCCATCAAGAAACAAAAGTTACTAATCACGCATTTGCAGAAATTACTAATTCTTGATAAAGTCAAACCTTATAATCATTGACCGTGCATAATTCAGAAACTGCAAAATTCAGTATTTGAGACTAATTGCTAACTGCACTGCTATATTCATCCTAAGTAAGTCAAAAAAGATTAGTGGTATTTTGCAACCTTTGAGGATGTATATATAAATTACCCTCTATTGATAATATATTCAGCCAAATTGGCATTTTTTTGAGCCAATAGCTAAATTAATTGTCTGCAAACTACTGAATTGCTGGATGATAAATATTTTCACATTTGGTCAGATAGTTAAATAAAAGTTGGGAAGCGCTGACTGAAGACATCGCTATTCTGAACTAGTTTGGTGCGATGCCTACGGTGGGATTCACCTACGCAAATACTTCAAGCAGTGCTTTGGAAAAATTCTCCTGCCAAATATCCCAGTTAACCTGAGATAATTATTGGAGATAAAAGTAAGTACTCAGACCGATGGTGACGCACTCCAGCTTCAGTATCGCCATCGCAGTGATATAAGTTAGTTGGTATACAGGGGTAATGGGAACTCTATTAAACTGATTTTTAGTCTAAATCAGAGATACTTAGGAAGTAACTTTGCTTTGTCCAAGACCAAAACAGAGTTAAGATACCCGAAGTTTCCCTAACTCTTTTATATAGTTGTTGCACTAATTGATCCCATGAACACTGCTGTCGCTGTTACCTTGATGCACCGTACTGTTTTATCAGTTATAGCAGTCCTCAGCCTGCTATCACCTGTGAATGCTCAGGTATCACAGTCACCAGGCACTACCAGCCAACCACAACCCATTGACCCCAACGATCCTAATAACCTCCGCCCCATAACCCAAAGTAACAGCCTTTTGAGCATTGCAGGTGGCGATCGCTTAGTAAAAGATGCAGAACAAGCCGTTTCTGCTCAAAACTACACCTTAGCTGCCAAGAAACTGCAAGAAGCACGTCAAGTTTATAATCAGCTATCTAATTTTTATCAAGAGTTAAATTCTAGCTTTTCGGGAATTGACAACAGAGTTTCTGATTCTCAGCGTCAAAAAGCTCTATTAACAGCCCAAAAGCGAGATGAAGCCACCTTTCAGCTAGCATTGGTACATCGGGCACAAAATCAGCCAGAATTAGCTGTACCATTGTTAGTTCAAATAATTAAGAGTCAGAACCCGACGCGGGATTTAGGCAAGAAAGCCTATAAACAGTTGTTTGAGTTGGGTTTTGTTGATTCTCCCTATCCCAGAGAAGGTGGTAATTCATCCTCTTCATCCCCCAAAAAATAAAATTTTTGTTGCCTGTTTTTCCCTACCCACATTTCCCTAACCAGTCGCTTGGGAACGCCCCAGTGCTAGGATAGAGCTATCCGCCATAACCAAGACCTGAGCGTTCTCAAGCAATACACCTCAGAGACGGCTTTATCTACAGCCTTGCCAAAGCCTGAAGTTGGCACAGGCATTTGCTCTATATCTGTTAATAATAGAAAAGTAAGTTTTTTCAGGAATTGCGATGATTAGTCCGCAACAGGTTGAGGAAATGATCAAGGCGGGACTGCCAGACGCACAGGTTCAGGTGCAAGACTTGACTGGTGGCGGCGACCACTATCAGGTGACAGTAGTTTCATCGCACTTTGCAGGTAAAGGACTAGTGCAACAGCACCAGTTAGTTTATGGTGCGTTGGGTCAAGCTATGTCAACTGAAGCGATTCATGCCTTGGCGGTGAAAACATACACTCCCGAAGCTTGGCAAGCAACAGCAGCTTCGTAAATAAGAGTCAGAAGTTAGGAGTTATGAATTTTGATTCCTTACTTCTCACTCCTCACTGTTGAATCCAACATAGGAAACATAAATACCATGACACCAGAACTCAAAGACAAAATTGATAGCTTGCTACAAGAAAACAAGATTTTAGTTTTCATGAAGGGAAACAAGTTAATGCCCCAATGTGGTTTCTCCAACAACGTTGTGCAGATCCTCAATACCTTGGGAGTTCCCTTTGAGACGGTTGATGTTCTATCAGACCCTGAAATTCGTCAAGGTATCAAAGAATACTCTAGTTGGCCCACAATTCCCCAAGTATATATCAATGGTGAATTCCTTGGCGGTTCTGATATCTTGATTGAACTGTACCAGAAAGGTGAATTGCAGGAAAAGGTAGAAGTAGCATTAGCTTCTTAAGCTCTCTTTACCCAAACTAAAGGGTATGTTGCTGAATTTGCCCTTTGCAATCAAGGCAATGTGCCGTTTTTAATATCCTTGAAAGGAGAGATACTATTTTTTTCCCCTTTCAAGGTTTTTTTAATCGGTTTCTGACAAAAATACTCTTTGTTGGACTTGATTTTATTGCTAGACAACAATCCCCTCACTCTGATTGGCAAAACCAATATAGGGCTGAGGGGATGCGTTTAATCAATACAATATCTCCAAAATTTCACACCACGAAATCCGTTGACCAATACAGATAATATGCTATAATTATCTGCGGTAATTAACGGTTACTAGCAATGACCAGGTAAATGGTAGTTAGTAGTAATCGGGTTGTGGCTGTGGTTGCGGCACTGCAAAGTTTGATCCATCGTACAAGAAGCGGCTGGCCTCCTCTTCTAGGCGATGAATCAGAAAAGGTTCAATGACGTTGCTATGTCGCAGTGCGGCTAGATATCCATCCAAATACATCCGCATGTCATCCGTGCGATAACCGCGATTCCATAACTCGATGAAGGCATCGGTGAGTCTTTGGTAATAGCGGATGGTTTGTGTGTCTTGGAGCATAACTGCTGTATTAATCTCTTTGGAATGAGAATTGTAAATGATTCACGCTAAAAAGTGAAGTGTAATTTCACTTTGGCATAAACTCAAAGTCAACACATCTACTTTGGGTATTACCCTTATAGCAGCTACAAGCTACTTTAATCCTATTCCAGAAAACATCAATTCTAGTTAGCTGCTTAAGTTATTTTTTTGATTTTCACAATCAACAGCCCAATTGTATTGATGTTATATTCCTGGATGGGAGTACTAAGTATTTGTGAAAAAATCCACTTTTACCATAAGTACCATAAGCTTGAATCAGGTTGAAAAGCTGTTGTTGTTAGCTGGTTGGGTTATACATATTTTTTGCCACATTACACCCATCTAAAAGCAAAATGTTAAGTTAAAAGAACTTTTCATAAGTCTAACAATACTTTCGAGAAATTTAATAAAAATTTAATAATATTTCTCATCCCCTATTGGCAAGGCATAAATTAAATATATTGCCACTGATTTTATTAGGAAATGTAAAGTTAATGGCAATTGAAGTAACAAAGGCTACAAAACCTTAGAGATGGGCTTGTTACTTTGAAAGTCATCGACGCTAAGGGGTCTTGCCACCGTGGGTTCGGTTTGTATAGAAATCATTGAGGGGAATCCCCATCTGAGGTCGTTGTTGGGTTGGCACTTGCAACAACTGGAATACCGCGTGCATCAAGCTGCCAGTATTTATCAAGCAAGGGAAGTATTTTTAAGCCATCAACCAACACTAGTAGTTTTAGATGCAGACCTGCCTGATGGTGATGGCATTGAGTTTTGTCGTTGGTTGCATCGTCAGCAGCAGCCTCTAATCTTAATGCTATCTGCCCGTAATAGTGAAGCTGATATAGTCGCAGGTTTAAAGGCGGGTGCAGATGATTACTTGAGCAAACCTTTTGGGATGCAAGAGTTTTTGGCACGGGTAGAGGCACTGATTCGCCGGAAGCGCACACCTACTGCACCAGCTTATTTGGATTATGGCACTTTGCAAATCGATTTAGTTCAGCGTCGTGTCCGCTTTCAAGGGGAGTTTATTGACTTAACGCCCCAAGAATTCAGTTTACTGTACGTTTTAGCACAAGCTGGAGGAGTACCTCTAAGTAGATCGGAATTGCTGCGTCGTGCTTGGCCTGACGCTATCGATAACCCTCGTACCATTGATACTCACGTTTTATCGCTGCGGAAAAAGGTTGAACTCGATCCCCGGCAACCCAATTTGATTCAAACTATCCGCAATGTTGGATACCGTTTTAACATGGAAATTTTGAATACGAATATTTCACAGTCACAAACAACAAAGTTAGCTAGAGAGAGATTTAATAATCAACGTTCAACACTTACTAGTAGTCAAGTGTGAATAGGGCATCCCTTCTCTGCGAGACGCTACGCGAACGCTCAGGGCAAGTGGGCATTGGGGTGAGGGGGAGTAAGAAAACGATTCCTGATTCCTGTCTCATCCAAAATTTAAAATCCAAAATCGTCTTGAGATGCTGCTTGAATCAGGTTTTTTCGTAATTCAATCCAGTCTATCTCTGAGGCTCTTTGATTTGCGAATAAATGACCTTGTTGTAGGTGTAATAACCGAGTGCAAAACATCTGGGCTAGTTCCAGTTGATGATTTACCATCAGAATCGTGGTTTGATGAGTTTGACTCAACTGGATTAAGACTTGCATTAGATGAGAAGCCGTACCAGTATCGAGGGCAGAGGTTGGCTCATCTAATAATAATATTTTAGGCTGGATAACTAAGGCACGAGCGATCGCTACTAGTTGTCGTTGTCCCGCAGAAAGTTGCACCTCTGTTCGCCCTAACCATTCATTGGGAATGTGCAGTTGGTCTGTCCAATGATTAACTCGTTGCTGAATTGTCTGTTTGGGCAAACCACGCAAAACTAAAGGATAAGCCAAGGCTTGCCCAACTGTCATCCCTAACAGTTTTGACTCTTGCAATACAAGTACAAGCATCTGTCGTAGCTGGATGACGGGAATTTGGCGATATTCTTGATTTTCTAGATAGAGCTTACCACTCGTGGGTTCAACTAGGCGGTTGATGAGGCGTAATAACGAAGTTTTCCCAGCGCCTACTGAGCCGACAATGGCAATGCGATCGCCCTGAAATACTTCCAAGCCAATATCTCGCAATATGGGATACCCTTGCTGATTGCCGGGAAGTTGGGTTTTCAGCTTTGTAAACAGATTAACTTGCTCTAGCCTGAGTATGGCTTTTGCTGTATTCAACGGGACTGAGGATTGCAGAGAAATAACCTAAGTTAATTGTGTAGTAGTTAAGGCTGTAGCGATCGCCCAGCCATCGACTAATAGTAGCAGCAGAGTGAATACTAGTAAAATCAGGTACATCCAGGGCTGTGCTAAAGGGCGAACATCTGTGGTATCAATGCTCGTCTTTGCTTGGACAATTTGCACCAAACGGGCAAATCCAGCTACACGCATCGGTAGTAAATAAGCTTTCCCATCCTGGCTGAGGAAATAATAAACTAGCCCTCCTTGACCAGTGCTGCGGGGTTTTAACTCTTTGACTTGTGACCAAGGTAAAGACCAGCCTTTACGAAAAAAGCGAGGCACCCAGGCGGGGTAAGTAACCTGAATTCCCTCGTCATCTACCATTACTTGTTCGGTTAATACCGCGTACAAGGCAACTAAACCGATGCCAATCCCTATCCACAATAATTCTGGAGGTACGGGTGCAGCTGTTACCTGCGATAAAAAGGGTAATGGGACTGTGAGTGCTATGTATAGACTCAGCAACGTTATCCGAATCAAAGGAGACAAACGAAAAACAGAAGTTGAGATATTGGCTGAGTTTGCTGTCACGGCTCAATTACAATGCTTTTCTTCATTGTAGGGTAGGTCTATGTCCCTGGTAGTTGATGTGTAGTAGTTCACGGTAAATACTTTTGCACTACAATCCAACCAGTAAGGGACACCCAGGCAAATCCTATAAATAGAATAATATTGACGCCGATGTGTAAGGGTCTAGCCCAAGGTCGTCTGACACTAATTAGGGTGGCACTGAAAGCAGATAGTAAAACTAGTGCTACCACTATCAATCCAGCGATTAAGTGCGATGAGTGACCTAAAGAGCCAAAGTGCCCTAAAGTGCCAACAATACCGATCGCTAGCAGTAGTAAGACTAAACTTACCATGCTGATGCCCATTGTATAGTGGAGCGATCGCACCCCTTTATTACCGCCCATAAATGGCGTGATAAAAGGAAATTGTTGCGAAGTTCTCGCCCGAAACATCCAAACGCCGGTGACTGCTAACATCAGATATGCCAACAGAGACAACCCCATAGACCAGGCGGCTATTTTCCACAACCAAAGAAATGAAGGCAGATTCATAAGAATGATTGTAGATGAGATGAGGGAGACAATGAGAATAACCAATGTCCCATACCCAATAAATAATAAACAAAAGGGCTGCTAAATTAGCAACCCTTAAATTTAGATAAAATTGTTTTTTTTTAATCAACCGAGGCTAAACCAAGGATTTGCAAGGGTTTTGTAGTATCTCCGATTTTTGTATTAATTTGCTGCACCATTAGTTTGGTATTAAAAGGGTCTTTTTCGTCTGATGAGTTTGTATCAAACTCATTAGTACTGGGTTCTTCGAGCATCAGGCGATCGCACGGAATCTTATCGGATAAAATTGCACTAGCCATCATCCCTGTATGAATCTCCACTTGACCTTTTAGTGGAGCTTCAAAAACTAAACGTTGTCCAGGGAAAACAACCCTTTCAAAATACCAGTTGGGAATATTGGAGATGCGAGCTACCTGTATTTTGCTCGTGGCATTAATGTAGCAGCAGAGAATTTTTCCCGATTGCTCAGGTGGTAGAGGATCTAATATTTGAGCCATAACTGCTGAGGAGCTTTACGCCACAATTTTACATTACACTAGCCAAGCCTAGCACCCACTGATCCCAGTTGCTGTAACTGCGAATACCAACTGAGTTGTTGTAGATTATTTCTGTCTAAAGATATATTTTCAGTTGTGAAAATTTTGTAACTTTTCACACCTTTTTCGGAATTATACACTATAAACAAAAGTTTTTGATATTTTTTTCTGGTATAAAAGTTTCGATTCTCTTAAAACAGATTCTTAGGGAATTGACATAACGATGATCCCCTAGCTTTTAGCATAGCGAAGAAGTAAGTTTTGCTCTTTCATCTATCCCAGGATTAAGCAGCTGGGATCATCGCTTAATGAATAAACTCGATGTTATGGTAAAGCTATATGAAAAAATATCTTCATAAAGCTCTCTATACATTCCATGTATGTTTTATGCACAGCAATTTTAGCGTTTTCCGCAGTTGTTAACGGCAAGTGAGCATATATCAATAATTGGCTGAAATGTCAAGCACGATTGTGATAAATAAAACCAAATAAAACAAGCACACACTTTAAAACTGAATGTTTTTCTCGCTTTCTCCACAGATTGGCAAGATGGAAGTTAAAACACAGATGATGGAAAATCGAATTCTTTACGTTCGCCTTCCTTGTAACCCCATCTTTCCTATTGGGGTTGTCTACCTAAGCGATCATGTCCACAAGCAGTTTCCTAATATTGAACAGCGCATCTTTGATTTGGGAACAGTGCCACCTTTAGATTACAGTTCGGCTCTGGATCGCTGTATTGATGAATTTAAACCGACACTACTAGTATTTTCTTGGCGGGATATTCAAATTTATGCCCCAGTTGGTGGGCGTGGTGGCAACCCTCTGCAAAACGCTTTTGAATTTTACTACGCCAAAAATCCTCTATTGAAACTACGTGGTGGATTGGGCGGTTTGCGAATCTTCATCGCTTATTATGTAGAGTTGTGGCGAAACCAGGGCTTAATCAAACGCGGTTTAAACCGTGCCCAAAAATATAATTCTGATGCTCGTGTAGTTGTCGGTGGTGGTGCAGTCAGCGTATTTTACGAACAATTGGGTAAAAGCTTACCTAAAGGGACAATTATTTCTGTAGGTGAAGGCGAAACCCTGCTGGAAAAACTTTTAAGTGGCAAGGATTTTCGCGATGAACGCTGTTACGTTGCCGGAGAAACTCAACCACGTCAACGACTAATTCACGAACAACCCACCCCAATAGAAAAAACAGCTTGTAACTACGATTATATAGAAAGCATCTGGCCGGAATTTAACTTTTACCTGCAAGAGCAAGACTTTTATATAGGTGTACAAACGAAGCGTGGTTGTCCTCACAACTGTTGTTATTGTGTCTATACGGTTGTCGAAGGCAAACAAGTACGTATCAACCCAGCAGATGAAGTAGTTACGGAGATGCGCCAATTATACGAGCGCGGCATTCGCAACTTCTGGTTTACCGATGCCCAATTCATCCCTGCGAAAAAATTTATCGCCGATGCTGTAGAACTATTGCAAAAAATCGTCGATTCTGGTATGACAGATATCCACTGGGCAGCATATATTAGAGCCGACAATTTGACACCCGAATTGTGTGAGTTGATGGCGAAAACGGGGATGAACTACTTTGAAATCGGGATTACCAGTGGTTCTCAAGAACTTGTGCGGAAAATGCGGATGGGGTATAACTTGCGAACCGTCTTGCAAAACTGCCGTGACTTAAAAGCCGCTGGTTTCAACGACTTAGTTTCTGTGAACTACTCTTTTAACGTCATTGACGAACGTCCCGAAACCATCCGCCAAACCATCGCTTACCACCGCGAACTAGAACGGATTTTTGGTGCTGATAAAGTCGAACCTGCTATCTTCTTTATTGGACTACAACCCCATACCCATTTGGAAGAATATGCTTTCAAAGAAGGCATTCTCAAGCCAGGGTACAATCCAATGAGTTTGATGCCGTGGACAGCCAAAAAACTTCTTTGGAATCCCGAACCCCTTGGTTCATTCTTCGGCGAAGTCTGCTTGCAAGCTTGGCAACAAAATCCCAACGACTTCGGGCGCGAAGTCATGAAAATCTTAGAAGAAAAGCTGGGTTGTGCTGACTTAGAAGCAGCACTGACAGCACCATTAGAGACGAAAGAAAAACAGTTAGCGGGTGTATCCTAGAAAACACTAAAATGTGAAGAAATTCATAATTTTGAATTTCTCCCTCTATCTTCCTCAGTGCCTCTGCGGTTATTTTTACCAAATCCCATGTTAGAAGGTTCAATCCTACAAAAACTAGAAACAGCCCATCGTCACACCACCAGGCCAATTCGATTTGGTGTTTACTACAAAAATACCTTAGTTGCCCTGTGCCACGCTCTAGAAGACCATATCTTAACCGATGACGGTACACCCTTAGTCATCACAGCTTTTCAACAAGGTAAATGGTATCTACAAGAAGCTGATCGATATGCAGACATCGCCCAATGTAGTTGCCAAATTGCCATCATGGCTGCTGCTGAATCTGGCTTTGCTGAACATCCTACCAGCCAGCTACCCAATGTAGACTTAGTAGGATTAGATTCAGGCGATCCAGTGGCGCAGGAGTGGCACTTAATTATTTTATCGTCTAAATACACAGCAATGGTAATTTGTCAAGAATTATCTGAGGCTGATTATGGTAGCGCTGGAGTACCGACATCAGACTTAGAGCGCAAATTCTATGGCTTGTGGACATTTGAGCCAGAGTTAGTACAAGAGACAGCAGAAATAGCGATCGCTCACATCAAAAAATACAATCCAGAACTAGCCCAAAAACTCACAGGCGATAAACAGCAAATTGTACCGTCAATGGACAGATCCCAAAATTTAGGTGCAGTTGTCTCCCGTGTAGTAGATTACCTCCAGACTGGGCAAGAAAATTTATCTATCCCCACAGCCCTTCAGAAACAAACCCTGGATCGCAACTTGGTTTCTAACGAAATCCAAGCCTTTTTGCGAATGGCGCAACTGATGGATATGGCAGATGTCAACAATCCAATGGCAGCTGCGGAAATAGTAGTTCTTGCTGAAGCGATCGCCCAGCTTTTAGATCTTCCCGCATGGCAGATTAAGAGGTTGCGGTTAGCGGCTTTATTACATCGCATAGATCCATTACAAAAAGCCGAAAGCGTTCTCACAGGCGGTATATCCACACGCTACCAAGAAGATGTTCCCAGTTCTCCATTAACTTGTCCCTTAGTACCAGGGGCGCAAGTATTGCGAACTATGCCAAGATTACGAGCAGTTGCCCAAATTATCACTCACCAAAGCGAGTGGTGGAATGGCACAGGGGAACCAGCAGGTTTAGCTGGAGATGAAATACCTCTAGAGTCGAGAATTTTGGCATTATTGGCAGATTTTCAGTGGCGACTCAATCAGCGAAAATCGTCAAATCAAAGCCGGGAACAGATATTTACTCAAGCTTTAGATGAGTGCAGACAGCAACAATCTACCCGCTTTGACCCTAAACTTGTAGATACCCTAGCTTTATTAGTAATGGGTTTACAACAGGGACTTGACTTACCCTTGATGACACCCAAATTCAGCGCCGGCATCTGGATACTTGATTCCCAATGGGATAGCCACAGCAAGATCAGTGAAGAGATTGGTAGTTACTTTACATGAATATTGAAGCCATTAAATTAGGAAAACTCAAACAACTTCCAGGGGCAAATTTAGAAGACGAGGAACTCTCCCGACTGGATTTAAGCCGGATTAATTTTGCTGGCGCTACCCTTGTCGGAACTAATTTTGCTGCTTCCAAACTCGAAGGAGGGCATTTGGAGGGGGCAAATTTGATGGGGGCCAACCTCCAAGAAACTGACTTACGGGCGAATTTGATGGGAGCCAACCTGATGCAAGCAGATTTAACGGGCGCTGACTTGCGGGGTAGTAATTTGCGCGGCGCTAACTTGATGGGAGCAAGACTCAGTGATGTGTCATTGGTGGGTGCTTTTTTAAGTGGTGCAAATTTGATGAATGTCAACTTGCAAGGCGTAGACTTACGCGGTGCTGACTTGCGCGGTGCAAATTTGACAGGGGCAAATCTCAAAGGTGCAGACTTGAGTCGCGCCGATTTGCAAGGGGCGTTGTTGAGTGAAGCAAACTTGGAAGAAGCTGATTTGCGGGGGGCAAATTTGGCGGGGGCTAATTTGACAGGAGCGAATTTGCTTTGTGCAGAGTTAGAAGGTGCAAATTTGAGCGGCGTTAATTTGAATAAAGCGTGTGTGGTGGGTACTGTGGTTGAGACGAGTTTATGAGGATTGCAAAAAGGTGTAGTTTTTTCTCCTTCATGGAACAAAGCTATAAAATATTTTAAGATTCAGGTACCGTTTCCACGCAACCGATAATATCTTAACCCAGAGACTCCACCCCAAATGGCACCCAGAATTGTTCCAGTCTGAACACAAAAGAGCCAAACAAAAATTAAATATCCTGCCATCACTCCCTGACTTAGACCACTTAGATTGGGATTTAAGAAACTTGGATCTGTTCTTATCGTCCATTTATACCACAACCATGCGATTAAAAAACCAGCACCAGAACCAAATACACTAACAGTAAATGACCACAAGAATGTTAATAATCCATATTTAATAGACCTCAAACGTACTGTAGCAATGGCTATAAATACTGTTCCTATTAGTGCTGCAATTATTACTGTTGAAAGAATTAGTCTCACCATTGAGTTCTCCTCAATTACTCTTAAAGTGATAATTACTTAAGGTTTTACTATTAGTGTTTGCAGTTTAAGCAGGTGAAAATTTGTGAGTCTACAAGAAGTTATCAAACTGGCAAAGCAGCTTTCAACTGTGGACAAGGTACGCTTGATCCAGCAAATTGTTCCTGATATAGAACGCGAGTTAACAGATAAGCTCTCTACCTTTCCCCGCCAATCTTTGTAGGGGCTATGTGTTGATTTAGGAAATGCACCTTCCACAGATGAAATCGATATAGCCCGTACTGAAGAATGGGCTAGCTTTCCACGGGAGGATATTTGATGCTGCGTGCCGTAGCCACTTTTTCATCACCAAACCCGCTGAATATTATAGGCATCAAAAGCCAAATCACGACTAATCAAAACAAGGGAATGATCTATCGCCTGTGCCACCAGAATACGATCAAACGGATCTCGATGATGCAGTGGTAAATAACGGAATTGAACAGTATCGGTAAAGGTAATAGGGAGAATCGTTATACCCGCAGCAATTAGTTTAGGTTCAATCTCTTCAAAAGCACCCTGTAGGGATAGTTTTCCAATATTGAGTTTAATCGCCATTTCCCAAAAACCTGCAATACTAAAGAAAACAGCCTCAGCGGATTCAATTTTTTCTCTAGTTAACACTGGCAGGGTGGCATCATTCGAGACAAACCAGATAAAAGCATGAGTATCCAATAGTAATCTATTCATTCCATATATTCTTTCATATCTTGAAGCGGCTCATCAAAGTCATTAGGCAATGGTAGAACAAACATTCCTTTCATTGTTCCAGCAATGCGACGCTTGTTTTTCTGCTTTTCTTCGGTAGAGTTTTTAGCGTGCTTCTCTATCAAAAACTCAATGTAATGAAGCACTTCTATCTGAAGAGACTCAGGGAGTTCTTCTAATTTTTCTAAAATGACTGGCTGTATCATTGTTTTTTCTCCTTGGCAATTTTTATGAAAAACATCACAGCTATATTTGTTTAAATGTCAAATACATTTTAATACGGTTTAGATAAGCACTTTCATATCATGTGTAATCTGGTATATTTTTGGCCATTTCCTCACAAAAATCCCCAAATTTAGCTGATTATCTTTGAAAACATCCTTTCTTAATTTTACTAAAGATAAAAGGTCGCCCTAAATACTCTCCAAAACTAGTTTTGCAAGCAGGTAGTCCTAATTTGGCGCGAAATTCTTCGTCATATACCGCTTCTTCCCAATTTTGTGCTAATTTAATTTGCTCGGTTGTCAGATTTTTAGCATGACGAAAGTCTGTTCTATTTACGCTACTTTGAGTAAAGTCAACATCACGGAGGTTTGCACCTCTTAAATCATTTCCATCCAATTTTGCAAACTTTAATATAGCACCACTCATATCTACATCTGTTAACCCTAGATCGACGGTAAATTTGCTGTGGCTTAAATCAGTATTTTGTAAGTTTGCCGATTGAAAATTGCCATCACGGAAGGTAGTATAAGCTAAATTAGCGTGATTTAGATTTGCTTGTGATAAATCTACTTTCGTAAAATACGTACCTTTTAAGTTAGCACCACTTAAATTCGCAGCACGGAGATTACTATCAGAAATAAATAAGCCAGAAAGATTAGTATCAGAAAAGTTAACTGATTCTAAGTTAACTTTTTCTAACGAAACTTTATAGTCTACATTACAACTAAAATCAATATCACCGATTTCTGAGAATCCAGATTCTCCATGATCGTCTTCAGATTTATCAGTCCATCGCATCTCTGCTTGGCGTAGATCAGATCCTTGTAAATTTGCACCGTTTAATTTAGCATTAGTCAGTTCAGCTTCTCTTAAATCTACTCCAGCTAAATCAGCATTTGTTAAATCAGCACCACCTAAATCACACTTGGGGCATTTTTTAGTTGTTAGCAACTGCTTCACATGAACGGGATTTGAAGTTTTTTTAGCCTCACAATCTGTACAACCAGAAATAAAAGTGAGTAATAAAGCTGATACAATCAATATTTTTATTTTCATATATGACGCGATCGCTCAGTTCGCCCTCGTATCCACAAAGCTAGTACACTCATTAACAACACCCCCATCACTCCTTGTAGGGGATTATTATTCACACCAGTTACCCAATCAGGAACCTGACCAGAATATTTCACTAATTTACCAACATTAATAATGTAGTAACCCCAAACTAAACCACCATGTAAACCAATTGGAAAACCCAAGCGTCCCCTACGCCAACGCTTTCCCCATACTTGCGTTAATCCCAGCAGTACTAAAGCTGGAAATTGCGGCAGTGTATGAATAATTGCCTCCAAAGGTTTAATAAAGTGCAATGTAGCAAAGGCAATTGCATCTGTCCACATTGCCACACGCAGACTGTAATCTCGTTGTAATTCATCTAGCAACCAGCCTCGGAATAACAACTCCTCAGCAAATCCAACACCTAAGCCAACAAGTAAACCCTCAAAAACAACTTTCAGCAAAAAAACTTTCGGTTGTTGCCACACCAACCAACCCAACAAACTTTCTACGCCAAAAAGTATCAGAATATTAATTATCCCCAGAGCCAAGCCACGCAGCAAATCCACACCGTTTTGCCGCGTGAATTCTAAACCATAATGCCGCAGAATTTGGGGCTGTTGGTAGACATATTTACCCCATAGTCTCAGGATAAAAATAAATACTGCATATAACAATACCAATGTCAATATACTTTCTAAGTTTGAATCATGAACTAGTAAGTATATCGGTGTAGCCAATGGCAACCATAGCAACAGTAAAGTCAAAATAAAAGCACCCAGCCTAATAGGGGCAGGGCGTTCAGCTAAACGGACAAGGTTTTTTTTCATACTAAATAAGTCACTAATCAGCAGCCAATACTCTAAATTTCGACTAATGACCAATGACCAATAACCAATGACTATTCATCAGGTTCAATCGTGCTACTTAAACCATGACTTATCAATGTTTCGCAATAAAACTCAGCGTGTTCCAAGGCACAAGTAATGACTAAAGCTAGCCCGTTAGTATGGGCTTCCATCATGATGCTCACAGCTTGGGGTTGGGTAAGGCTTGGTACAGTGGCGATTAGTGACTGTACAACATGCTCCATAGAGTTGTAGTCGTCGTTATGGAGCAAAACGCGATACCGAGGCGCGAGCTTGCGGGTTGTGGAAGGCTTTTGAATAGTTTCAACTGACACGGCTCTCTGCTCTTTTCTCGTTAATTCACTACAACAAAGTCTCTGTTTTGCGATCGCTCAACAGTTATTTACCTATTCTATAGTATTTCTGCTCAGATACTATGCTAGGAAAACCCTTTGCTGACAGGGATTGATTGTATTAGTTTTGCGTAGCCACTTGATAAGGCACACGTCTAAGACATGGCTGCCGTAAGAGTGCTACCCTAATCTTACAGAAGCTTTTCTTAAACGTAGCGCATTTTCACTTTTAAGATTAAAGAAGTTGCAAGCAAAATAATCCTTGCCCCTGCCCAAGATGGACATGAGCCTAGATTTTCTTCAACCGGGACAAATTGTGTCTCTAGAGTATGGCGACAGGAACCTGTATGCAGAAGTCATTCAATTTGTAGTTTCCCGCCAGTTGTGCTGGGTGCGTCCTTTATTAATGGTTACTTTCATAGAAGAATCACCCCTAATTACCGATTTGCGAGATGCATCTGACTTACTTTGGCCTGCCAATTTATTTCGCCCAGCATTAGACACAGAAGTAATTACCTTCTTAAGCCAACTTTTAGCGAAAGAACCAAAAACTGAAGCTGATTCAGTCGCAAAGCAGCAACTGAATCAGTTTATTCACCAACTTTGGCAAGCATATCAAGAGGGGTTGGAGATTGGGGATTAGGCAACATAGAGACTTCTTGAATAATTCTTCCTTGTCTTCCTTGTCCCTCTTGTCTTCCCATCTCCCAGCGATGCACTGAGTTTCGACACAACGACTGCGCTCAGTGCATCGCTGCGCAAAAATCGAGCTAAGTCGGGATTCAACTACCGTTGGTTGTTGGCGCAGCCTCTCCAAGAGTTGTATCCCTAATTCCCAGTCTCTTCCTCAACTGTAGCGAATACCAACATTTTTCATGCGTTGAAGACTGTGAAATTCGATTGCTACATCCTTCGCACCAGAAATTTTTTCGTACCTTCGTAAATTGGATAATTGTGGTTAGCAGCGTCGTCAATCGCCTCATGCATCACCTGAAGGATATGACTAGAAGTCAGTTTATCTGGCTCGCCAGTATCTATATTGATCATATCAACTCCCTTAGCAACGAGTTCATTCCGCTTGTGGACAAATTCAGCAAACAGATTGGGAGGAATTTTTTTAAACATTTAGCGAACTGTATGAAAATTGACTACGAATGTACAATGTAGATGTTCATTAGCACAGTTTACGCTACCTTAACTATTTAAATAATCAACCTCATAGAAAAAGACTAGCAATCATATCGCCTTTGTATCCCCCTGCTAAATTTAATTACGAATACGTTAGGGCGTCCTCGTATCCTTGAGAAGCAAGCTACACACAACTTTTGTCTACCACAGGCTGCGCGAACGTAGAGAGCATCTAAAATCCCAGGCTAGGAACTAACTGGATTCGTCCAGCATCCATCTCTGCCATTAATAATTCTAGGGCTTCATAATCAACATCAGAAATGTAACCCAGTTCTGTTAGTTCTGAGTTGATTTCATTCTCTATCTCAGGAGTTAGTTTTTTAATGTCAAGAGCTTTTTCTACCAATTTACGAATAGCGTACTGAGTTCTCATAAGTAATAACCCAACTGTAATATGACACTAATCATCCCAGATCAGCCTCAGTATAAAGAGTGATCCAAATACTAACTTAGTAGTGATATATATCACAATTTAATTAGTTAGATAGATAATTCACTATGACTTTGCCGTATGCCATCAGCAACGCTAAAGTGCGAGATTTAACCTAACGTTAAGACTGGGCTAAATTAGCTCTAGTTATAGACTAAGCAAGGTTTCTCAGCATAGTTACTGATAATTTGTCTGCTTTATGGCTGTCTATAGTTGATTGTTTTTGAACTGACATAAAAAAAAAGTATATATAAACACATTTTAACCTGGAATTATAACAATCTTTAAACAGACATACTAAAGCAATAAAGATTCAGCAAAGAGAGCTAAGACGTATGGTCGATGCAACAAAATAGAGTTTATGTTCAAATAATCCTTAGCTTGACGCTTCAAAATTCTTAATAGGATGTAACTATGCAGGCAGTGCTTAACTATCCCAAGATTGCAGTTATTCGCCCCCAAGGGTGTTTAAATGCTGCTAACGCCTTGGAATTTGAACGAGATATGACCACAGCGTTGGCGCAAAATGGGATTTCCATCTTGGTAGTAGACCTCGCAGCAGTAGAATCGTTAGACAGCGCGGGGTTGATGGCATTGTTATCTACACACAAGCTGGCTCTTACTTTAGGAAGAAGTTGCCAACTTCGCGCTGTTGCTCCACAAATTAGAATGATTTTTGAACTGACGCAACTTGATAGGGTATTTGAAATATTAGACGCTGAAGCCGAATTAGCCCAAACATAACTTTATGTAAAAGCGCAAATGTTTAGGTAATAAGCGGACTTTATGTAAAGGAGTTGTAAGTTGCAACGATAAAATCTGTTAGAAGACCTAATTCAATGCTAATGTTGGGGTTGGGTAGCTGTAATTAAGGTAGCTAGAAGATAGCACAGTGGTTGTTGCAGTTGAAAAATTAATAACGTCGGATATTTTAAAACCAGCACGTTACTTAGGTAACGAGCTGTTAGCAGTACACAAACCTTGGGATACGGCAGGAATACGTTGGGTTTTAACCTACCCAGAAGTATATGAAGTCGGTGCATCTAATTTAGGGCACATCATACTTTATAACATCTTGAATGCCCAACCGCGTCAATTGTGCGATCGCGCCTACCTCCCAGGAAAAGACCTGGCAGCCAAACTACGCGAAACTAATACGCCATTGTTTGCGGTAGAGTCAAAGCGATCACTGACAGAATTCGACATTTTAGGCTTTAGCCTCAGTTACGAACTGGGTGCAACTAATATCCTCGAAATGTTGGATTTGGCAGGGATTCCTTTGACGTGGCGAGAAAGGCAGGAAAGCAGAGGAGCAGAGGGGCAGGAGGGTAGGGAATCTACTGATACCCAGTCGGCCTTTCCGTTGATTTTCGCTGGTGGGCAAACAGCGACATCAAATCCTGAGCCTTATGCTGACTTCTTCGACTTTATCGCCCTAGGAGATGGAGAAGAACTGCTGCCAGAAATTGGTTTGGTGTTGGAAGAAGGCAAACAAGCAGGATTAAGTCGGGAACATCTGTTACTGGATTTGGCACAGATACCAGGCGTATATGTGCCTCAGTTTTACGACATGGCAGAGGATGGCTCAGTTCACCCTCGTCGTCTAGACGTGCCAAAACGAATTCTGCGACGGGTTGCAACTCCCATACCAGCATATTCCATAGGGTTAGTTCCTTATGTAGAAACGGTGCATGACCGCTTGAGTATTGAGATTCGGCGTGGTTGCACTCGTGGCTGTCGCTTCTGTCAACCAGGAATGCTGACTCGACCAGCACGGGATGTAGAACCCGATCAGGTTGTAGAAGCAATTGAACAAGGTATGCGGGCAACTGGTTACAATGAGTTTTCCCTCCTATCTCTGAGTTGTTCTGATTATTTGTCCCTACCAGCAGTGGGGATGGAAATCAAAAATCGCTTAAAAAATGAAAATATTTCTCTGACTCTACCAAGCCAACGGGTAGACAGATTTGATGAGAATATTGCCAACATCCTGGGAGGTACGCGCCAAGGTGGACTGACTTTTGCTCCAGAAGCTGGTACTCAGCGGATGCGAGACATTGTGAATAAGGGGTTGACAAATGAAGAATTGTTGCGAGGGGTGAAAACCGCTTGGGAGCAAGGCTGGGATAAAATAAAGTTGTATTTTATGATTGGCTTGCCGGGTGAAACGGATGCTGATGTTTTGGGCATTGCTGAAACGGTAAGCTGGCTACAGCGAGAATGTCGAGGCAAGGGCAGAAAACCTCTAAACTTTAACCTGACGATTTCTAACTTTACGCCCAAGCCCCATACACCATTCCAGTGGCACTCAGTTTCTACCGCTGAATTTAAGCGCAAACAAAACCTGTTGCGGCAAGAATTCCGCCGAATCAAGGCAGTGAAGGTAAATTTTACCGATGTCCGCATTTCGGCAATGGAAGATTTTGTGGGACGAGGCGATCGCAATTTGAGCAAAGTAGTCCGCCTTGCCTGGGAATTGGGTGCAGGTATGGATTCCTGGTATGAAAATTTAGATCGAGCTTTTAGCGCTTGGGGATCTGCGATCGCCCAAGCTGATTTAGATTGGAAATACCGCCAAGTAGAAAATGGCGAATGGAATTTGTTTCACGTAGAGACGCAAAAGGGCAAAGAAGCAGAGGAGAATAGCCCACTCAGTACTCCCCACTCCCTCGATATTCCCCTGCCTTGGGATCATATTGATACTGGGATTGACAAAAAGTGGCTCCAAGAAGACTTACAACGCGCTCTAGAAGCTACAATTGTACCCGACTGCTCTTTTGAAGGTTGTTCTCATTGTGGCGTCTGTGGCACTGACTTTGGGCATAATATCGTGATTGAATCACCTGCTATCCCAAAATTTGCTGGCGAATTTGTCCCCAACACAACTAAGGCGCAAAGACTACGAGTTTGGTTTGGGAAACAAGGTAATATGGCTTTGATGAGCCATCTTGATTTAATCCGTTTATTTGACCGAGTTGTGCGACGAGCAGGCTTACCAATTGCTTTTACTGGTGGGTTTCATCCAATGCCACGCATTTCTCTAGCAACTGCTTTGGCTCTAGGGGCTACTAGCAGCGGTGAAATTGCAGATTTTGAGTTAACTGTGCCAGTGGAAGTTGATACTTTCCTCAGAAAGTTGGCTTGTGAAATGCCCACAGACATACCTATATATAATGTGGAGCAGATAGATTTAAAAGCTAGTGCTGCTACCCAGCTGCTAGAGACCGCAGAGTATTTAATTACTGTAGCAGCACTTGCAGAAACAACACCCATACAATGGCAAAACTGGATTGATACAATCAAAGCAAAAGAGGAACTTTGGTACGAGCAAATAACTAAATCAGGCAAGAGCCAGTTAATAAATCTGCGCGATCGCTTATTTGAACTGGAGTTAGTAGAAAACTACAATTGCGTTGCAGAATCTATGTCATCTGTAATCCGTTATCTAGGTAGCTATCGCCAAGACGGTTTGGTGTTGCGTCCCGAACAAATCCTGTTTATGCTAGAGACAGTGGCTGGTGTAGAATTTCAACTCTTGCACATCCACCGCAATCGGCTAATTTTAGGGGTATAATCCCTGTAGGGCAACTTGCTAGTAGTTGTCCTAAGATGGCAGCTCACAGGAATTGATTTTTAGCAAGGTTGCGTTAGAATAGGGTGAAGAGAAATTTTCTGGCGCTGCATTGAATTAGCTGGTTCACTACCCTGGTATTCAGGGGGCGAAAGCAAAGATATTAGAGTGCAACTTCTAGGATTTTATCCTAGACAAACAAAAAGCAGATTAAAGAATGCACACTCTCTCTATAGCTACCTTGTGAATCAGTAACTAACAGCAGGCTCGGTTAGCTTCTCTAAATCCATGCTTTTAAACAACTGCTGAATGTCTAATCCAGGTAGTGCCCAAGAGCTAGTGCATTACTTTTTTAGAGTTAAAGCAACTGCTGTCGGTTATGCCGACTTGTTGTAGACGTTCACGAGACGCGCAAAGGGCTGCTTGTCTTAGGCTAGAGCCGCTCAAGGCAGGTTGGCGACTGGCGAATCTGAATATAACCCTAAAATAAATCCAGGGAATGGAAAATAGAAATAGTTTCTTTTTCTTAACGAATTCAGTAGGTTACTCTCAAATAAAGCATCCTGAGTTAAAATGCTCACTCAGGATTTAGAACTTTCAACTCAGAACTCTCAAGATTTGAGGGTATTGCATCACAAATCAACCACGGACGGTTGATTTAATTGCTTAAACCATATGCAGCAGTTCTGGAATAATCAGCCGTAGAAACGCTCTTAAGAGCGCCAATAGCTATTTAACTTAGAAGCTCAGATTTGCGATTTTTATTATCAGTAGCGCCTTTTGAGGGTTGCGAGGGCAGCGAAAGTATAATATCAAACCGAGAAAACACTGGTAATTAAAACTGACGCGGAGACGCAATTAGTTTTGAATTATTAAGTAATTAACCGGACTTGATACAACAAACCTCAAACCTATAAGTGCTGCCAATTTTTGAGGAAATTGAATGCCGAAACAAATTATCATCGCGGAGCAGCACCAAATTGCTGCGGTTTTTTCTGAAGATCAAATACAGGAACTCGTTGTTGCTACGGGTCATCATCAAATAGGTGATATCTACTTAGGAGTAGTAGAAAACGTATTACCTGGGATAGATGCGGCTTTTGTTAATATTGGCGACCCAGAGCGCAACGGTTTTATTCATGTTACCGACTTGGGCCCATTGAAGCTCAAGCGTACCGCAGCAGCAATTACAGAACTACTTACACCACAACAGAAAGTTTTGGTGCAAGTAATGAAAGAGCCAACGGGGACAAAAGGCCCCAGGCTCACAGGTAATATCACCTTACCTGGACGCTATGTAGTACTGATGCCTTACGGTCGGGGCGTAAATTTATCTCGACGGATTAAAAGTGAAAGTGAGCGCAACCGCTTGCGAGCGCTGGCGATTTTGGTCAAGCCGGCGGGAATGGGTTTGCTTGTGCGTACAGAAGCAGAAGGCAAACCTGAAGAAGCGATTATGGAAGATTTGGAGTTGCTGCAAAAGCAATGGGAGGCTATCCAGCAGGAAGCTCATTCCACCCGTGCGCCAGCGCTGCTCAACCGAGACGATGACTTTATCCAGCGCGTATTGCGGGATATGTACGGCGCGGATGTCAATCGGATTGTCGTGGATTCTAGTACTGGTTTGAAGCGCGTCAAACAGTACTTGCAGAATTGGAGTGGCGGTCAAACACCGCAGGGATTGTTGATTGACCATCATCGCGATCGCTCCCCAATTTTAGAATACTTCCGCATCACTGCTGCGATTAGAGAAGCCCTGAAACCAAGGGTAGACCTACCTTCTGGCGGTTACATTATCATCGAGCCGACGGAGGCATTAACCGTAATCGATGTTAACTCTGGTTCGTTTACGCGATCGGCAACAGCTAGAGAAACAGTTTTGTGGACAAACTGCGAAGCAGCAACAGAAATTGCTCGTCAGTTGCGTCTGCGAAATATCGCCGGGGTGATCGTCGTTGATTTTATCGATATGGAATCGCGACGCGACCAACTGCAAGTACTCGAACACTTTAATAAAGCACTCAAAGCAGACAAAGCTCGTCCCCAGATTGCCCAACTTACCGAACTTGGTTTAGTAGAATTGACCCGAAAACGTCAGGGTCAAAATATTTACGAATTGTTTGGTGAAACTTGCCCCACCTGTGGCGGTTTAGGACATACTGTGCGTCTGCCTGGAGAAATTGAAAACCGATTGCCAATACCGGCAGAGACACCAGAGCGCGAACGTTTTGTATCCTTGCCTCACCGAGAACCACGTCAGCCATCTGCCCGCATTCCTGAACCACGAGAAACTTATGATGGATTTGGGGAAGCATTTGACGGCGACTCGGAATTGAGCAACCTAAATCTGATCAATCATCCTAGTTATCAAGAACTGAATGATAAGCGCCGTACCCGGACTCGCCGCAGTCGAATTGGTGTCAATGGATTAAACGGCAAAGATGAAGCTCGGATTGTTCCCAATCCCCTCGCTTTTGTTAACGAGCCAGATTTAGACCTGGATGTAGAACCAGAACTAGGAGTTGCACCAGAAATTCCCTCGCCCACCCTTGGTAAACCAGGCTGGAGTGAAAGAGTAGAACGCACTAAAATTATCAAGGCAGAACCAGTTAAGCCAGTGGTAGAACCACCGGAGATTAGAACTGTAGAAATGAGCCTCCAAGAACAGGATATATTTGCCTTAATGGGAATATCTCCGTTGGTGAAGTTAGAGCAAGAGGTGAAAAATACCAAGTCTGTAATTATTAATGTGATTCAGCCCGGTCAACAGCCAACGACCCCAATTGAATCAACCTCAGAATCACCTATTGTCCAAAAAGCAACACCTGAAATAATCACTATTGCCCAAAAGGCAACACCTGAAATAACTGCAAGCAAAATACCGACACCAAAAGTTATTGAGCTAGAACAGAAATCTTTGATCGAAGAGACAACTGAACCATCGGAGTTGAGTGTGAATTCTTCGGGACGCTTGTCTGCGAAAGCCGCCGCCGCGAACGAAATCGCAGATGAAAGCGAAGCTAATAGCAGCGCCACTGCCAGCCGTCGCCGCCGCCGCCGTTCCTCAGCGATCGAGGATAATTAATTTGCTTTATGGTAGAAATATTGCCAACGCCTTTGGAACAATCCACTTGGTTGGAGTTTTCTACCTTGTCAGAAATTCCAGGGTTGGTTGCAGGTGTGGACGAAGTAGGGCGAGGTGCTCTATTTGGCCCTGTGGTGGCAGCGGCAGTGATCTTACCAGATCGCGCTTTGCCAATACTGATGGCAGCTAAAATTAAAGACAGTAAAAAGTTGTCTAGTTCTCGGAGAACTCAACTAGCGCAGCAAATTTGTGCGCTGGCTATAGACTGGAAAATTGGGTTTGCTTCTACTGCCGAAATTGACAAGATAAATATTTTGCAAGCGACGTTGTTAGCAATGAAGCGGGCTGTGCTGAAGTTAAAGGTACAGCCTGCACTCTGCTTGATTGACGGCAATCAGTCAATCAAAGATTTGCTATTGCCGCAACAAACAATAGTTAAAGGAGACGAGCGATCGCTCGCTATTGCCTCTGCTAGTATTGTTGCCAAGGTTTGGCGTGACGAGCTGGTACTGCGCCTAGCATTAAAATACCCTATGTACAGCCTAGAGTGTAACAAGGGTTATGGAAGCCAGCAGCATTTGCTGGCTCTGCAACAATATGGGCCCTCGCCCCTACATCGTCAGTCTTTTCGTCCTTGCCAAATCAAAGGTCTGAGTGTTGAGTGATTGAAGAAGAATACAGAATTCAGAATCAATTAGTTTAGTAGGGGATAAGCTGTGGGAAGCAAGCTACAGACCTTCTACTAATTACAGAATTCAATTCTGTAGCTTGCTACCCTGAAAGGGTATTCTGGCTCCTGACTCCTGAATTCTGTTTGTTAACAAATTACTCAGCATTCAGGATTGGTAATTCAGTACTATCACTGTCAAGTCCTCTATCTTTGGTTTGTGATATCACCCAGTAGCGATAATCCGTCAAAAGTTGATTCAATAACCGTTGCTTGACCGACAATAGTACACTTTTGAGCAAACCATTGCCAGTAGCTTCTAAAATCGGCTTAGGAGTAAAGGAAAATGGCGGTGGAAAATCCACTACTACTTCTAAATCAGCTTTTCCTTGCAGGCGAGTGCCAGTGCTAAACTCTTTGGGAGACAAATACCCTTTTAAATTGAGAGCAAAGCGCTGGTTAATATACTCGAAACCTAAAATTTCACAGTTTAGCGATCGCAAATAAATTATTCCATTTGATTCTGCCCAGACTCTCATGTCTACAGTAGGTTGAATACTCAATGACATAAAAGTTAGCGGACGCATTTTCAAGCGAAATACTTCCTCAGAAAGCTGCTGAATCCGGCTATTGTCAACCAAAGCCTTAACCAGACGTTGAGGCTGACGCAAGTAGTGCTGAATGGGAATAGGCTGCTCTGGAACAGCGATTTCAACCGATTGGGAGGCAGTAAACCGGGTAGCCATGAGCTAATAAAAATATCTGTTTCTTAATTTTAATATTTTTTAACAACTTAGTTCTGATTATTAGAAAAGTACAAAATTTATTGACTAGAAAAACGATTGTTGCTTATCTGCTATACGTCATTAGCAAAAAGTTGTTGCGCTCATTCTATCCTGAGTTCAAGAAATATAGATTAGGATTTAACACTTGACACAAAATCAAGAATATGCTTATTTATTTGGGTAGAAACCAATATCATTGCTCTTAAATCTTCAGAGGGATTTAGTAAAAAAAACTACTAGGAAATCTATCTGCTAGAAGACTAATTTCCATAACTTGTTTTCTTGGATACATATTTCCTTCTATCCCTTTAGTGCGTAAATTTTAGAGATAACAGTGTTTAGTAAGAGTAAATGTTGGATATATTTGCCAAACCAAAATATCATAATCTTTGTTTAGGCATTAAACTCGCAATTCAAGGCTAAAAGTATGACTTTATCGATCGCACATTTAGGGCCTCCCGGTACTTATGCAGAACAGGCAACTATTTTTTATGCCAACTGGTTGAGCAAAAATAGGGGAATTGAAGCTAGATTATGCCCCTATCCCAGCATTTCCCAATCACTGCATGCCGTTGCGAATGGTCAAGCGCAGTTGGCTGTTGTACCAGTGGAAAATTCTATTGAAGGAAGTGTTACTACAACACTGGATACACTTTGGCTGTTGGACAGTTTGCGAATTCAGTTGGCTTTGGTATTACCCATTGCCCATATGTTAATTTCTTGTGCGTCTAATTTAGATAGTATTAAAACTGTTTACTCTCACCCACAAGCTTTGGCACAATGTCAGGGATGGTTAGAGAAGTTTTTGCCGACTGTACAGATTATTCCCAGCAATTCTACAACCGAAGCACTACAGCGATTGGAGCAAGAGACAACAACAGCAGCGATCGCTTCTAGTAGAGCCGCTCAACTCTACAAATTGCCGATACTTGCCAGTAACATCAACGACTATCCAGAAAACTTTACTCGTTTTTGGGTAGTAAGTCAGGGTGAAGTGGACGCTGGATACCAGGCAACAAAAGCGCCTGCTAGTCACACATCGCTGGCTTTTAGTATGCCTGCCAACACACCCGGAGCATTAGTCAAACCTTTGCAAATATTTGCTCAACTAGGGATTAACCTCAGCCGGATTGAATCTCGTCCGACGAAGCGATCGCTAGGCGAATACTTGTTTTTCATGGATTTAGAAGCAGATGTCAAGGAAGCACAAATGCAATCTGCTTTAGCAGAATTAACTACCCACACAGAGATTTTAAAAATTCTTGGCGCTTACAATGTTTTACCGATCGCCGCCCTTACTTAAAAGGTTAGAAGTTATTTGTTAAGAGTTATCATTTAGGATTTACTAGTTATCAGCTAGGAAATATAACTTATAAGTTGTCGATTTTTTATTTTTGTTTTTTCTTCCTAACTCCTCACTCTTAACTCCTAACTCCTCACTTTTCACTAAATGTATCTTTGAGAACAGCGCGAGCTGCCAAGTGATTCCGAGTAGAAGTTAAAATTTCTGCTTCCCGCTCTAGACGAGTCACAGTATCTTGCATTTCTAACAATAATTGCTGCTCTGCGGCGACACCATAAAGATTACTAGCTACCCAATAAGATAACTCTGTTGGTAGATCGGGCAAATCTTCTGGCAATTCAATATTTTGTTCGGTTAATTTAGCTGACAGACGCACCACATCTCGCAGTAGTTGTTCTACTTCAGTTGATAAGGGTCGCAAATCTTTAGTCGGTGGTTGGTCTTCAATCCATTCAACTAAGCCAACGCGATATGGCTTTTCACGAACATACTCTAATACACGAAATCTTTGCTGCCCTAAAGTCATCATCTTGATCCGATCGTCTGGTAGCCTTTGGTGATGAATGATTTCGGCACAGCAACCAGTGTTTGCAATTGTACCTTTGACTGGATCAAACATCAAAACACCGAACCTGCGATCGCTCTCCAAAATCGTGTTCATCATGATTCGGTAGCGAAATTCAAAGATGTGCAGAGGCAATGGTCTGGTAGGAAACAGAACTACTTCGGGTAACGGGAACAGAGGTAGTTCACGAACTGCAATTTTAGAAGATGATGTCATTGTTATCTTGGTATAAACTTAATCTTTAAAATTTCTTTTTCTCTGCTTTTCCCGTACTTTATCTACATTCTATCATTTGTTTCCTAGCTAAATAAAAGCCCTGAGATATATTTCTTCAGGGCTGTGTAAAAAATTATACTATTGTATTTGTCTTTTGTCGTTTGTCTGAGTACTAATGACTAAATTAAAGTTTGACTTCAATATCTACACCTGATGGTAGATCCAATTTCATCAAGGCATCAATAGTCTTAGAAGAGGGCTGGTAAATATCAATAATCCGGCGATGAGTACGGGTTTCAAAGTGTTCCCGTGAATCTTTATCTACGTGAGGCGATCGCAGCACACAATAGATCCGGCGTTTTGTTGGTAAAGGAATTGGACCTACGGCTGTAGCATTGGTGCGGTTAGCTGTATCTACAATCTTCTCGCAAGATGTGTCTAATAAGCGTCGATCAAAAGCTTGTAAGCGAATTCTAATTTTCTGCTGCTGTAGAGTTGCCATCTTTAATTTTCCAGGTTCTGCGTAATTAGGGGAATGGGGAATGGGGAGAGACGCGATTAATCGCGTCTGTACAAGAGTGGGGAGTGGGGGTTAAGGGAGACAAAATTGCTTGGCTTCTTCCTATTCCCTACTCTCTTTAATTAAAAAGGAAGAGAAAGGAGCAGAGAGGCACTATACCATCTCTGCTCCTTTGTTATGAGCAAAAAGGTGCTACTTGATAATTTTGGAGACGACACCTGCACCGATGGTGCGACCACCTTCGCGAATAGCGAAGCGCATTCCTTGTTCAATCGCGATCGCGTTGATCAATTCTACTGTCATCTTGATGCGATCGCCTGGCATCACCATTTCTACTTCTTTGCCTTCATCGGAAGTGTAGGCTTTGATAGTGCCAGTTACATCGGTTGTCCGCACGTAGAACTGGGGACGGTAGCCAGCGAAAAATGGAGTCTTACGACCACCTTCTTTTTCTGTGAGGACGTACACTTCACCTTCAAATTCATTATGAGGTTTAATTGAACCTGGTTTGGCAATTACCATACCCCGTTCAATATCAGCCTTCTGGATACCCCGGAGTAGTACGCCAGCGTTATCTCCAGCCATACCTTGCTCAAGACTCTTCTTGAACATTTCAATCCCGGTTACGGTAGTAGCGCGAGTATCTCTGATACCCACTAGTTCAACGTTATCGCCAACTTTAACTACACCCCGTTCAATCCGACCAGTGGCGACAGTACCACGACCTGTGATTGAGAACACGTCTTCTACAGCCATCAGGAAGGGTTTATCAACATCCCGCTCAGGTGTAGGGATGTAAGAATCTACAGCATCCATCAGTTCATAGATTTTGTCTACCCAAGGATTTTCTCCGCGTTGGGTCTTGGGATTCTTGGTCATTGCTTCCAGAGCTTGCAGACCAGAGCCTTTGATAATAGGGATATCATCGCCAGGGAAATCATAGCTGCTTAACAGTTCTCTCAGTTCTAGTTCCACTAGTTCCAAGAGTTCTGGGTCATCCATCAAGTCTTCTTTGTTCAAGAAGACAACCAGACTGGGAACACCAACCTGTTTTGCCAACAGAATGTGTTCGCGGGTTTGGGGCATAGGCCCATCGGTAGCAGCAACTACAAGGATACCTCCGTCCATCTGTGCAGCACCGGTGATCATGTTCTTCACATAATCAGCGTGTCCTGGACAGTCTACGTGAGCGTAGTGGCGATTTGCAGTTTCATACTCTACGTGAGCGGTATTGATGGTAATACCCCGTGCCTTTTCTTCTGGGGCATTATCAATTTGGTCGTAGCCCTTAGCTACAGCCTGACCCATAGCTGCCAAGGTCATGGTGATGGCTGCTGTCAAGGTAGTTTTACCGTGGTCAACGTGGCCAACTGTACCGATATTGATGTGGGGTTTATTCCTTTCAAACTTTGCGCGTGCCATGAATACTCATTTCCTTATTTTAACTAAGCGTTCCCTTTGCTTTTTGCAATGATAGTTTCAGCTACGCTGCGAGGCACCTCTTCGTAGTGGCTGAACTCCATCGTGAAGATACCCCGACCTTGCGTTTTTGACCGGATATCAGTGGCGTAGCCAAACATGGTCGCCAGTGGAACTTTGGATGCGACCTTAGCAAGTCCCTGTTCGGTGCTTTGGCTTTCAATCTGCCCTCGGCGGGCGATAAGGTCGCCAATGACGTTCCCGATATAGTCTTCAGGAACTTCAACCTCAACTTTCATCATAGGCTCTAAGAGGACGGGTGAAGCTTTCAGCACAGCCTCTTTCATCGCCATTGAGCCAGCGATTTTAAAAGCCATTTCCGAAGAGTCCACATCGTGGTATGACCCATCAATTAGCGTCGCTTTAACGTCAATCAATGGATATCCAGCTAGAACCCCAGATTCGCAGCTTTCTTTCATTCCCTGTTCTGCGGGGCCAACGTACTCTTTAGGTACTGAACCGCCAGCAATTTTGGAAACGAATTCAAAGCCAGTACCGGGGTCTCCAGGTTCCAAATTGATCACAACGTGACCGTATTGACCTTTACCACCACTTTGGCGGATGAATTTGCCCTCAACTTTGTTTACAGCTTTCCGAATTGTTTCTCGGTAAGCTACTTGTGGCGCACCTACATTCGCTTCCACCTTGAATTCTCGTAACATCCGGTCTACTAGAATTTCTAGGTGTAGCTCTCCCATCCCCGCGATTACGGTTTGGTTTGTTTCCGGATCGACGCGGACACGGAAGGTGGGGTCTTCTTCTGAGAGAGATTGCAGAGCTTTGGACAGCTTGTCCATGTCGTTTTTGGTTTTGGGTTCAACCGCCACCGAGATCACAGGCTCAGGAATGAATAGGGATTCCAGAATTACTGGCGATCCATCATCACAAAGCGTGTCACCTGTCAAGGTGTCTTTCAATCCCAAAGCTGCTCCCAAATCACCCGCTCGCAGTTCATCGACGTCTTGTCGGTCATCTGCCTTCATGAGAACTAAGCGGGAAATCCGTTCTTTTTTATTCTTACTAGCGTTGAGAACGTAGCTGCCCTTTTTCAGGACACCAGAATAAACACGAACAAATGTCAGGCGACCGTAAGGGTCAGCCATAATCTTGAATGCCAGAGCCGCTAGGGGTTCGTTGTCATCAGCCCGCCGCTCAACAGTATCGCCATTGGGCAATAAGCCTTGAATTGGCGGTACTTCACTTGGCGCTGGCAGGTAATCGACAACGGCATCCAGCATCAACTGCACGCCTTTGTTTTTGAATGCCGAACCGCAAAGTACTGGTACAATTGTCCCCGCAATTGTGCCTTTCCGCAGGGCAGTCCGAACTTCCTGTTCTGTAAGTTCTTCGCCCTCGAAGTACTTATTCATCAGAGCATCATCGGTCTCTGCTGCGGCTTCTATTAGCTTGGTGCGGTGTTCTTCTACCTGCGCTTGCAATTCTTCCGGGATATCGGTTTCCTGGATATCGGTTCCTTGGTCATTGGCGTAAATATACGCACGCATCCGTACTAGGTCAACGATACCTTGGAAGTCATTTTCACTACCAATTGGTAGTTGAATAGCGATCGCATTGGCCCGCAGGCGATCGCGGATTTGGTCGTGAACTTTATAAAAGTTCGCTCCGGTGCGATCCATCTTGTTGATAAAGGCTATCCGAGGAACTTTGTAGCGTTCTGCTTGACGCCACACTGTCTCAGACTGCGGTTGCACGCCACCCACAGAACAAAATACTGCGATTACACCATCCAACACGCGCATGGAACGCTCAACTTCAATTGTGAAGTCTACGTGACCCGGAGTATCGATAATGTTAATTTGATGATCTTTCCAACTGGTACTGATAGCAGCGGCAGTAATGGTAATTCCCCGCTCCCGCTCCTGCTCCATCCAGTCTGTGACGGCAGTTCCTTCATGAACTTCGCCAATTTTATGAATTATCCCAGAGTAAAATAATATTCTCTCTGTTGTTGTTGTTTTGCCCGCATCTATATGCGCCGCAATACCAATGTTGCGTACTTTCTCTAGCGGGATCGTGCGTGCCACAGGTGCCTCCTATCGTTTTTGCCTCATGATATCTTGTATATTACTCTTTGTTAAGATTCTATACTTTTACGGAAAACCGTCTTTTTTTGTAAATCTACGATATACCGCTTCGGCAATGTGATATATCGCTTTTTTACTTAGTAGCGATAGTGTGCGAATGCTTTGTTAGCTTCCGCCATCCGGTGCGTTTCTTCACGTTTGCGAATAGCATTGCCAGTTTCGTTGGCAGCATCCATTAACTCATTTGCCAATTTGCTGGCCATTGTCCGGCCTGGTCTTGACCGAGAATATTGCACTAACCAACGCAGTGCTAGGGTAGTACCCCGTTCTGTACGCACTTCCATTGGTACTTGGTAGGTTGCTCCACCAACTCGCCGAGCCTTTACTTCTACTAAAGGCGTGGCATTTCGCACTGCTCTTTCAAAGGTTTCTAAGGCACCAGCACCAGTGCGTTCTTCAATAGTTTTTAATGCATCATAAACAATGCGTGCGGCAAGTGATTTTTTGCCATGACGCATGATCCGTCTGATAATCATGCTCACAAGGCGACTGTTATATACGGAGTCAGACGGAACTGGGCGCCTTTGAATAACACCACGACGAGACATACTTCACCTTTAATTCGGAATTGGCAACGAAATTATATGCTATCAGACACCGGAAACTAAAAGCGGTAGAACCCAACCCTCAGACTTCCTCAATTTTTTTCGACCGTTGCAGCAAGGCTGACTTAATTTACTGCCAATTCTTGATTTTTGATTTTTAATTTTGGATTAAAAGTTTTCGGTATATATTCTGATCGCAATGATCTGAACAAATCAAAAGTTTGTAAGCCTAATTCCCTTGTGGGTTCGACCAATCCAAAACCGCAAATCGTTCGACTGAGCGTAGCCGAAGTCTAAAATCAAGAATTGTTTGACTTAACTACCTGCAACGAAATACTCAAGGCGACAAGATTATAAACTTTAATGTTCAGCTGAGAAATTAGCTGTAGATTACAGCATTTTCCTCCTCAGAACTTCTACACTTGCTCGCTTAGTGTAGATGTAGCTTGCTTGATTTTTTGAAACAGACTTTAGCAGCCTTCATCACTACCTTTAGAACAAAGACGGCGCTCCTTCTTTTGCCCTTGGGCGTTTTTAAGGTAGACGATTAATCGTGTTGGATGCGATTAATCGCCTAATCCTATTTTTTCGCTTCTTTAGGACGTTTGGTTCCATACTTGGAACGGCCTTGCTTGCGGTCTTTGACTCCGGCTGTATCTAGGGTGCCACGGATAATGTGGTATCTCACGCCTGGTAGATCCTTAACCCGACCGCCACGAATCATCACAACTGAGTGTTCTTGTAAGTTGTGACCAATGCCTGGAATGTAAGCTGTGACTTCAAATCCAGAGGTAAGTCTGACTCTTGCTACTTTGCGTAGGGCTGAGTTAGGCTTTTTTGGTGTGGTCGTGTATACTCTGGTACAAACTCCCCGACGTTGGGGACATTGTTTCAGAGCAGGGGACTTGGTTTTCTGACGCGCTTGTTCGCGCTCATTTCGTATTAGCTGCTGTATTGTTGGCATGAGTTACAGCGCGTAAAGCTGCTTATGGTCTAAGTTTTAACAAATCCTGATTATATCTTTTTTTATCGCTTTATGTCAATTGTTATTTTTCCTTAGGATTGAACATCTGTTTTTTGACTAATTGTTCAATCACTAATGACTCAAGGAGAAGGAATTTCCACAGCCACAGGTAGCGATCGCCTGGGGATTGTGGAAGCGAAAACCACCACCCATTAAGTCTTCTGAATAATCAACTCTCAAACCATTGAGGTAATTTAAGCTTGCGGCATCTATGACTATTTGAATCTCATCCAAATCAAAAACCTGGTCGTCAACTTTTATTGCTTCATCGAAAGACATATCATAAAAGAACCCGGAACAACCACCTGGTTTTACTGCCAATCGAAATAAGACATTTGGCTGCTTGGACTTTATTCGCCCAATCTCACTTACGGCTGCTTGACTCAGATGAATCATGGAACTCGTTTTTTGCAATTGAATACCCCATCTTCCATTTTACAGATAGGTTGACCTTTGCTGTGCAAAATTCCAAATTATCCAAAGCATGAGCGCGATCGCTATTACTACATTTATAACACTAATATGCTTCAGTCCCTACCTAGTTAAGGTAGGGACTTCTGGGGTGTAGTAGTTCGTTTACAAAGACGGTTTACACAAAAATGTATTTAGCTTTGGGATTAAAGCTTTAATTGCGTTCTTTTGGTTTTAATCTTTGGTACGGGCATAGTCATCTTGGTAGCGGATAATATCATCTTCTCCCAAGTATTCGCCATTTTGGACTTCAATCAATACCAAGGGGATCACGCCAGGATTCTCTAAACGATGAGACGTACATTGGGGTACGTATGTTGACTCATTATTGCTTAGTAGTACTTCTTTCTCACCACAAACTACTCTAGCTGTACCAGAGACGACGATCCAATGTTCGCTGCGATGATGGTGCATTTGTAGACTGAGGCGGTGTCCAGGCTTAACTTCGATGCGCTTAATTTTGTATCCGCGCCCTTCTTCCAAAACTGTAAAAGCACCCCAAGGACGTAATTCAGTTGCAGCAACACCCCTGGAAGTTATGGTTGGAGGTAGGTGTAGAGTTTCAGTCTGTGTAGTTTCTTGATATCGAGCCATAGTTACCTCATTTGAAGACATAACAAACCGTTGGTACTCTTAATTATTGATAAAAAATCTGGCGCTATCTTGCAACCTTGAAAATCAGCAATTTTGTTGCACTTTGATAAACATAGCAAAATCAACCCTTATGGTGTAAACCATCACTACTAAAATTCTGATGTCTACACCAAGTCTTCATCAAGCAAAATGACAGCTTGTTCTAAACTTTAAAAAGTGACTGGAATTGGGGATTGAGTTTTTCCCCTATTCCTTCATTTTCGTGGTTGCAAGAAAATACCAATTCCGTTATGAACACGAGCAGCGGTACTGGGCGATCGGTCGAGTAGTTGCCCTCCTAAATAAAGGCTGGTAGAACTACCGCCATCCAAATTTAAAGCATCCACACAGCCCATCTGTTGCATCAATTGAGCATGTTCTGCCAAATTAGGCCCATAACCGCCAACACGATTATGTGTGGCAGTAATCATCAGTGTGCCTGTTGCCGTTGTGCAAATACCGCTACGAATAGCCTTTTCGGCAATAAAGGCATTACTGAATTTTTCGCCTTTGGCATCAAGGACAATTTGACGATTTTGGACTAATAGCGGCCCAGCACCGATAATGTGGGGATAACGACTAAAATCAGCTGGAGTAGTGGTGCTGGAAAGACTTACTGCGCTTCCAATAGGTAGCTGGGAAGCAGCAGTAGTAGCGTTAGCGCGTAAAGTTAGCAGGTAGCCATCCTGGGGAATCGGAACCGCTGTAGCACCAACTTTACCGCCTGGTAACTGATTAGTAATTTGGTCTTTTTCTACTACTAAGATAATTTCGTTATCTGTCAGGGGTGTGTAAGTTGATCCCCAAGTTGAGGTGTAACGAGCAATACCACTCTGGACGTAGCCACTGTTGAAAAACAGAATTGGTAGGCGTTGGTCATTTGCCGTAATTAAAGTTTCTTCCAAGGTGAGACGACCGAAGTAAAATTGTCCTGAATTATTCCAAGCGATCGCACCTCGATTCAGAATCGGGCCTGATAACCATTGACTATCTCGACGAATCGCACCCAATGGCAATTTATTATTACGGTTAAAATAACCACCATTAATTCCAGCTATTGCTAAGTAACGTTGTGCTGTTTGAATTAAGGGAGCAGTACCCGCAAGCCCATCAGGACTAGCCCACATAGGTTTCAACGTTAGCCCAAATTTACGAGCATTAACTTCTAACCAGACGACTGGAAAGCGTTCTGTGCCTAAGTTGACATAATGCTGTCGCCAGCGCAATCCTGGGGCCCAAGTAATATCCCGTTCTTCTAAAGGATCGGGTCGAATATCGATAATCAGGCGATTGGGGTTAGCTACAGTAGTGACTTGAGGCGATAGACCAAAGGGAACGCTCAGACTAATAATCGTTTGGTTTTTCACCACCTCCACTTTTTGAATCAGTGGTTCAGGGACTGGTGGCGCTGGTATTGGTTGTGTTGGTATCGCTGGTGATAATTGTTTGAGCAAGTTTGGCAGCAATGTTGGTGGTGCAGCTGGTGGTTGGGGAATATAGCGTTCTATCAAAACAGGATCGGCTATTCCATCCAGAGTAATTGTCCACTGTCTATTTGGCGGTGCAGTGGATTTTGGAGTTGGCGTATCTGGATCGGAGGAAGGAGTTTGCAATTTTGCGATCGCTGACCCTTGTACAACTTGCCAGGGAGTGGGACGATCTAAATCGACAAGAATCCGAGTCTGTTGCAAAGGGGTACTCGCTTCTGGAGGTTCCTGACTCTGAATAATATTTGTGATTTGTGTTTTTGGGGTAGCAATCACCAAAGTGTTGCCATTGGTTCGGATTTCCCATCCAGATGTTTGAGCAAAATTGCTAATATCCAGATAGCGATATGCTCCTAGTAGTCTGGTGGATAAAACCAGTGGCGTTGTCACCGACGAAAACCACTGTATTGGTTGCTTCGCTGAATTACTACTGTTTAAGAAATTTACTCCAATTAATTGCCTGAATGCCCCATCACTGAGATGAGTTATCACCTGACCTGCTTTTCCAGGTCGCTGTAACCAAGTTCCTGGTACAGTACGACCATTGAGGGAAATTTGATTACCAGAGGATGCTACACCTGTTAAAGGAGGTGCAGCCGATTGAGAAATTAATCTAGGTGTTGATTTGGTGGTTTTTGGGGACTCTTGGGCGTTGGTAGCACAGGTAGTAGTTAAGCACACTACTGTCAAAAGTATTGGTGACACAGTAGCCCGGAAAAATCTGCGATCGCCCTTGGCGTTTGTAGAGCCGTCGCTAATCTCTGATTGGCAACAATTCGGCATTTTTACCATAATTTACTAGGTACTTTGGAAAACTATCACCCAAGGTCTAAACTAACCAATTATTTGGAAATATAAAGAAAACATGACTTTATTTTTGAAGAAATATGGTAATCTATATATTGGCTAGTTATCTCTTTTAGACACAAATTTATTTAGACGCTAAAGCCACTGCAATCAAGTTTTTTAACTCCCACTAATTCTAACCACACTATATACGGTAGTTTTGGTTATCAAAATTGGATTAAGATATTTAATCCTAACTGAACGTTGCTACTGTTATTGCTTCAGTAATGTCTAGTTAATAGTAATACATACAGCAACTGGTAAGCGGCAAAATTCTAGACAACAATATTTGGGAATTGTCAAATGGGTATATATTGTAATACGCTGATTTTATTGCTGGATCGGGATAACCAAATAATTACTAATTCGTAATTAAAAGGGTACACCAGCTCAAACTCAATTTTTAATTCAATGGTTAACAAAACAATGGAGGGTAGAACCCCTCACTGATTGTAACCACGAATTAAGGTAGCGTAGCGTAAAGCTTTTAGCATAGCTTCTCTAAGAAACGCAACGCGACTGCTTAGAGTGAGTTCTTGATTGTCACGAGCAATTACGAATTATCTGGGCTTTGGCTTTAAAAAATAGTGCAGCGTTCAATTTTAGTTTTGTTTCAGGTGAGCCAAAAAATAGGCTCTATGAGTAGCTAGTGTGCATCTGGAAAAAGGGATTGAGAAAATACTTAACTTCAAAATATAAAAAAGAAACTGTCAGGGCAAAAAGAATGCCTTGGCGGAGGTAACTTGTCTAACACCGCATAAACACATAAAAAACACGCAATCATTTTAACACGGGAGAACTGATAAAGGAAAACCGAAGTTAAAATTTTTTTTCCCTAAATTTCGGTGCTTATATATTTTTCCATCGCTGAAATTAGAAATTTTTTCCCACAATGTAGTGGCAAAATTGGTAACTCAATACTTCAGGAACAGGGTATGAATAATAAACCGATGAATCAAGACCAGAAAATCACAGCGAATATCAACTCAAGAGATACCTATCAGGGGCAAAAGTGGTTAGTAGAAGAACGAGATGCCTGTGGTGTAGGTTTTATTGCTCATCGCCAAAATCATACCAGCCATGAAATTGTCGAAAAAGCCTTAGCTGCTTTAGCCTGCTTAGAACACCGGGGAGGTTGTAGCGCCGATCGCGACTCTGGTGATGGTGCTGGAGTATTGACAGCAATCCCTTGGGAGTTGTTCCAACAAGACTTTGCCCAAAGAGGGAAGGAATTTCCATCTAGCGATCGCATAGCTGTGGGGATGATATTTCTACCACAAGACCAGCAAGCTGCACAAAAAGCTAGAGCAACAGTTGAGCAAGTAGCTGCTGAAGAGAAATTAATTGTATTGGGTTGGCGAGTAGTACCTGTGGAATCTGATTTGCTGGGGGTACAAGCAAGAGAAAATCAGCCCCAGATTGAACAAGTTTTGTTAGCTTCTGTTGACAAAAGCGGTGATGAATTAGAACGCCAGTTGTATATTACCCGCCGCCGAATTAGTAAAGCTGCAACTAACATCTCAGAAGAATTTTATATCTGTTCGTTGTCAAGTCGCACAATTGTCTACAAAGGTATGGTGCGTTCTGCTGTCTTGGGCAGCTTTTATGACGATTTAAAAAATCCAGCTTACAAAAGCGCCTTTGCTGTTTATCACCGCCGTTTTAGTACCAATACCATGCCCAAGTGGCCCCTAGCCCAACCGATGCGGCTTTTGGGTCACAACGGCGAAATCAATACCTTATTGGGTAACATCAACTGGATGATGGCACGAGAAGCTAGCCTGAATCATCCTGTATGGGGCGATCGCATCCAGGAACTCAAGCCATTAGTTCACATTGATAACAGCGACTCAGCTACCCTAGATAACGTCGTGGAATTGCTGGTTTGCTCTGGACGCACCCCCTTGGAAGCTTTAATGATTATGGTTCCAGAAGCTTACCAAAATCAGCCTTCTTTACGTGAATTTCCAGAAATTGTTGATTTCTACGAATATTACAGTGGTTTGCAAGAAGCTTGGGACGGGCCAGCACTTTTAGTATTCAGCGATGGCAAAAAAGTTGGTGCAACTTTAGATCGTAATGGTTTAAGACCAGCTCGCTACGCAATCACCAAAGATGATTACATTGTTGTAGCTTCGGAAGCTGGTGTGGTGGACTTCCCAGAAGCCGATATTGTCGAGAAAGGTAGACTCGGCCCAGGGCAAATGATTGCCGTAGATTTAGAAAATCATGAAGTGCTGAAGAATTGGGATATAAAAGGGCGCATCGCCAAGCAGCACCCTTATGGAGAATGGCTGCAACAGCATCGTCAAGAATTAAAGTCATTGGTCATTGGTCATCCGTCATTAGCAAATGGCAATGGCAAAGGACAAATGACAAATGACTCAGGACAATTGACTATTGACAAGCAAACCTTACTTCAGCGTCAAACTGCCTTTGGCTACACCACAGAAGATGTAGAAATGGTGATTCATCCAATGGCGATCGCCGGTTCAGAGCCTACTTTCTGTATGGGTGATGATATTCCTTTAGCGGTGCTGTCACAAAAGCCCCACCTGCTTTATGACTATTTCAAACAACGCTTTGCTCAGGTGACGAACCCAGCGATTGATCCCCTGCGGGAAAAGCTAGTAATGTCTCTAAAAGTTGAACTGGGTGAACGGGGTAACTTATTAGAACCCAAGCCAGAATATGCTCGGAGATTGAAACTCGAATCGCCAGTGTTAACGGATGGTGAACTAGAGGCGATTAAGCTGTCAGGATTTGCCACGGCTGAGTTGTCAACTCTATTTGCGATCGCTAGCGGCCCAGAAGGATTGAAAGCCGCTGTGCAATCTTTACAAGCACAAGCAGCTGAGTCAGTCCGGGCAGGTGCAAAGATTTTAATATTAAGCGATCGCGATCGGGCTAATGACAGTCTCAACACAGAATATACCTACATTCCTCCCCTATTAGCAGTAGGTGCAGTGCATCACCATCTGATTCGTGAGGGGTTGCGAATGAAAACATCCCTGATTGTGAATACTGCTCAATGCTGGAGTACCCATCACTTTGCTTGTCTGATTGGCTATGGTGCTGGCGCAGTTTGCCCATACATGGCTTTAGATACGGTGCGTGATTGGTGGTCTGATCCCAAAACTCAAAAGTTAATGGGTGTGCAAAAAATTCCCACCCTCACCCTAGAACAAGCTTTAGGAAACTATCGCAAAGCAGTAGAGTCAGGTTTGCTCAAAATTCTCTCTAAAATGGGAATTTCTCTGCTATCCAGCTATCAAGCAGCCCAAATCTTTGAAGCTATTGGCATCGGTGGAGATTTAATCGACCTGGGATTCCGTGGTACGACTTCCCGCATCGGTGGTTTGAGCATTACCGAACTTGCTGATGAAGTGCTTTCCTTCCACGTCAAAGCTTTCCCAGAACTAACGACCAAGAAGTTAGAAAACCTGGGCTTTGTGCAGTACCGTCCTGGCGGCGAGTACCACATGAATAGCCCCGAAATGGTTAAGGCGCTGCATAAGGCTCTAGATGGCAAAAACTACGACCACTACGAAGTTTACAAAAAGCACCTCCAAGGCAGACCAGTAACAGCCTTACGAGATTTACTAGACTTCCAAGGCGATCGCCCGTCGGTTCCTCTAGAAGAAGTGGAATCGGTATATGAAATAGTCAAGCGTTTCTGCACAGGCGGTATGTCTTTAGGCGCTTTGTCAAGAGAAGCCCACGAAACTTTAGCGATCGCCATGAACCGGATTGGCGGTAAATCCAATTCTGGAGAAGGCGGCGAAGATCCAGTCCGCTACACAGTTTTAGATGATGTAGACGAGTTTGGTCACTCGCCAACCCTACCTCATTTAAAAGGATTGCGGAATGGCGATCAAGCTTATAGTGCCATTAAGCAAGTTGCATCGGGACGCTTTGGTGTCACCCCAGAGTACCTAGTCAACGCCAAACAAATTGAAATAAAAATTGCCCAAGGTGCCAAGCCTGGGGAAGGTGGACAACTGCCAGGTCCCAAAGTAAGCCAATACATTGCGATGTTAAGACGCTCCAAACCAGGTGTGACGCTGATATCGCCACCACCGCACCACGATATTTATTCCATTGAAGACCTAGCACAACTGATTTTTGATCTGCACCAAATTAATCCGAAAGCAAAGGTGTCGGTGAAGCTAGTTTCAGAAGTTGGCATTGGCACGATCGCGGCTGGTGTAGCTAAGGCAAACGCTGATATTATTCAGATTTCTGGACATGATGGTGGTACAGGTGCATCGCCACTAAGTTCGATTAAACATGCTGGTTCACCGTGGGAATTGGGTTTAAGTGAAGTGCATCGCGTCTTGATGGAAAATGGCTTGCGCGATCGCGTGATTTTACGCGTAGATGGCGGACTCAAGAGTGGTTGGGATGTGGTAATAGGTGCATTGATGGGCGGTGAAGAATTTGGTTTCGGCTCCATTGCCATGATTGCTGAAGGCTGTATCATGGCGCGTATCTGCCACACAAATAATTGCCCCGTCGGTGTCGCCTCTCAGAAAGAAGAACTCCGCAAGCGGTTTACGGGAATACCGGAACAAGTTGTCAACTTCTTCTACTTCATTGCCGAAGAAGTGCGGAGTTTGTTAGCCCGGCTTGGCTACCGTTCTTTGTCAGAAATCGTTGGACGTGCAGATTTATTAAAACTGCGCCCAGAGGTAAATCTCACCAAAACGCGATCGCTAAATCTTGACTGTTTACTTCAGCTACCAAATAGCAGAGACAATCGTAGCTGGTTGGTACATGAAGAAGTTCACAGCAACGGCGTGGTTTTGGATGACAAGTTCCTTGCCGATCCTGACATTCAGGCTGCTATTAGGGATCAGTCTACTGTCACCAAGACTTACCCAATTATCAATACTGACAGAACAGTGGGCACAAGATTAGCGGGTGCGATCGCTTCTCAATATGGTGACAGTGGCTTTGAAGGACAAATTAATCTCAACTTTACAGGTAGCGTTGGGCAAAGCTTTGGTGCTTTCAACCTCCCAGGCATAATTTTGAGCCTAGAAGGAGAAGCAAACGACTATGTAGGTAAAGGGATGCATGGTGGTGAAATCATCATCAAACCTTCAACTGATGCTACCTATAACGCATCACAAAACGTCATAGTTGGCAATACCTGCCTCTATGGTGCTACTGGTGGCATATTATTTGCCAACGGTCTAGCAGGAGAACGCTTTGCTGTAAGAAACTCCAAAGGCATAGCAGTGATTGAAGGCGCTGGGGATCACTGCTGTGAATACATGACAGGTGGTGTAATTGTCGTCCTCGGCAAAGTAGGACGTAACGTAGCTGCTGGAATGACTGGTGGACTCGCATACTTCTTGGATGAAGACGACTCATTTCGTGAGTTAGTCAACCCAGAAATTGTCAAAATTCAGCGGGTGATTACCGAAGTAGGTGCAAAGCAACTGCAAGAGTTAATCCAAATTCATGCAAAACGCACTGGTTCACCAAAGGCGAAGAAAATTCTGCAAAACTGGCAAGAATTTTTGCCGAAATTTTGGCAGTTGGTTCCGCCTTCTGAAACTGATAGTCCAGAAGCTAATCCTGAAAACAAAACGACTGAGTTCAGTTTAGTAAGCAGTCATTAGTAGCTGTAACCGTTCTCATACTCTCTCTTAAGCTATTCGCCCGTAGGAGAAGCTGCACAAACAGATACTCTGCGAAACCCCTTTGGATGGATGCACAAAGCAGTCGCCTGAATTTATCTCTTAAAAAGAGCGTAGAGAGAAAAAATATTCCCCCTTTTTTAGGGGGAATACTCACAGATCAACTTTAGAATAAGAACACCAAAGTGACTGAGCAATCAAATATTGTGAAAGTCCAAGTAGTAAAATCGAGATCAACACTGTCCTGAAATCTACCTAATTGCGTATAGAAGGCATTATCTAAATACTGGTAAACTGCCATAGAAAAGTTTTCAGGCAAGTAATACTTGTCTATCAAAATGCTTATAGAAGAGCAAGCTCCCGATCGCAAAACTTCTGAAGAAGAACGTTTCCAAGATGATTATTATTCATACTTTGAATCTCCTGTAAATGCTACCCGATATACACCATCAGTTTGGTATCTCGATCAGGCTTTTAAGCAACGTTCATTCTCTTTGTTAGATTTAGGATGTGGCAATGGGGCTTTGAACAAATATCTACCTGAGCGGTGTGACTACCTTGGGATAGACCACAGTGAAGGTGCGATTCAATACTGTTCAAAACTATACCCCAACCAAAAGTTTACTTGCAAAAATTTATCGGTTGCACTCCCAGAATTAGCTTCCGGAAATCAAAAATTTGATGCCGTCGTACTAGCTGGCTTACTATTTCATAATGTTGACAAGGAAACACTAGAGCAAAATAACGATCAAGAACTAGTTCAATTCTGCTTGGACAAACTAATAAGCGACAAAGGATATTTGGTGCTTATTATACCTTTTGCTTATGGTGAACATCCATCTCATAATTTGTATGTTCGGGCAGAATGGTTACAAAACTTGCTAGAAGAACTGCTGAAAGCTGTAAAGGCAAAAATTGTTTACGAGAATATTTCTCTGCAAATTGGCTTGGACAAACAGGTTAGACAGCAGAAGACGACTCCTGACTGGTTTGTGCCCGATAGCACTACTGACTATTCCAATAAGTATGCTGGAACATATATGGCAACTTGGACAGTTATTGCCTCTCCATCGCTGGGTTAAACCTTCATCTGAATAACCAAGATCATTCATCAACTTTTAAGTTGATTTTTTTTAGTCTCACAGCAGTAATTTGTCTAAACTGTAATTCACAGATAATACATTTTAACCAAAAAATATAATTTTAGTTTTTAGCCAATTACTATTCACTAATTACCCATAATTCATGATTAGTTTTTATTAGCAAGCAACTTTTTATCTTTATCTTCTATTTCTAAAAGTTCTGGAATAGTCACAAAGCGATAGCCTTGCTTTTTAAGGTTGTTAATAATTTCTGGTAAAGCTTGCACAGTTCTGGAACGATTACCACCACCATCATGCATTAGCACAATACCTCCAGGTTTAGAATCTTTAATCACGTTATCGATCAACTTTGGTACAGTTGGTAACTTGTAGTCTGTAGAGTCAGCCGACCACATTACCACAGCATACTTTTGCCCTTTAGCATAAGCAGATAATCCATTGTGTAGGTTGCCACCAGGCGGTCGGAACAGATTTGTTTTAACACCTGTAACTTGATAAATTAAGTCTGTTGTGCGCTCAATTTCAAAAGCAGCTGCTTGTTGATTAAAGAAGTGATACCAGTGATGCCAAGTATGGTTGGCAATGACATGACCTTGAGCGACAATCTGCTTTCCTAACTCTGGATAGTTTTTAAGGTTCTGCCCAACTACAAAAAACGTCCCTTTGATATCATTTGATTTCAGAATACTTAGCACTTGCTCTGTAGTCTGAGGCCAAGGGCCATCATCAAAGGTGAGAGCAATCACTTTTTCACCCTGAGTAAGTTTTGCAGCCTTAATAATTTGCCCTTGAAAACGTGATGGTATAGGGTAGGCTAGACCCTTTGTTTGTGCTTCTTGCTGCCAACTTGTAAGCATCGCTGCCTTTAATTTCTCAATGCGCTGCTGAATTCCTACGTTTGCAGATACATCCTTGATATTTAAACTTGGTCTACTTTGAGCATCCGAAGCATTTGGTCTTAGAAGCATCATAAAAGCAAGACTAAAAACACCACCTAAAGCAAGTAGCGCAATTAATATTCCTTCTGGCCACAGAAACGACTTATTGTTTTCCACCTCAAAGCTCCTTCAAAGATCGAACCATCACCACGCTTATGACGGTACGTTGTAGCACATTTTTATTAGATATTTAGATACCAGTTACTTTCTGGTAATCATGAAAATTGGAATTGGTACTAACGGGAATTCCGAATTGATAAGACAGACTATATTGCTTTAACTAAAATCTATATGCTCTAGATTTGGACAGCGTTGAATATACAATACTTGGTACTGTTTAATTTCAACCCAGTTATAAAAGGTAAGCTCTACACTTCCACATTCTTACTGCTAGCTCTAAGAAGGAGAGGAACAGAATCAGATAATTAAGCACATCCCAAAATCCTCTTTAATAGGAGTTTTGAATTAGTTGCTATTTTTCAGTTCACTGCTAAGGCAGCATTATCCTTTCAAGTTTTATAGCTTTTCAAATAAGATGAACTCAGTTTCATACCTACAATTTACACTTTTAGCAGACTGAAGTTTTTTTAGCCAGACTTTGTGACAGCAAATCTGTATAATTTACAACTTAAGTCAATTGTTTGATTAACATACAAAACTACTTACAAGGGTGGGGTATCTTTCAAAAAAGAGTCTGGGAAACTATTAGTTCTATTCTTGATAGGATATATTTTACTGCCTGTTGCTATTATTTCCTTTTTAAGAAAAAGTTAAATTTTCAACTGACAGAATGTTACCTAGTATTTTCTCTGAAATAGACCAGACGAAAATTGATTCAATATAGTTTCTCATTGCCAAGGGGCATTTATTCTTTAAATCTAGTCACCTTTGACTCATTCAACAAAAATAATTCTATCAGCAGCTTACTTCTCTTTCGGATGCTGATACTTTAGCCGAAATCGCTAGAGCTTTCTGTCTATGAATGTTTTTTTCGACAATTAAGTATGTTTATATCTTAATTAATAGTACAGTTTAATATGCACTGTCACCGTGTAATTACGGAAATTATTTTCGGTTATATAGGCAAGTGATTAAAATAACAATAGGATTGCATCTATCCCTTGAAGCAATGAGGTCTATATTTCATCTTCAAAAGTCGTATTTTTTACTAAAAACGCTTAGATTAACTATTTTTTGCATTAAATAATACATTTAAATTTTGATTAGTTTTATGTAATATCACTTAAAATACAGACCCAAATATATTTTCTTGCAACTCAACCTCCAGCAAAACTGCCCTTCGCCTTTTTTCAGTAAAGTGAGGTAGATACTGCCAAACATGGGGTAGAGTATTTTGCCGTTTAAAGAAAAAAAACCTACTAGTTGTATCTCTTTAGCAGTTTGTAACTAGCTTGTTTGGCAGGAAGAAACAAGACTAACAATTATTTCATAACTTGCCTTATAATTACAGCAATTAGAATTTTTATTTTTAATTATTTATTTAGCAATCCTAATTATTTGCTTATATTACCTTAGACAAGTCATAGTTTATTTACAGCACTTTTGCTTATCTTTGGGAAATGGATAAGTGTATTATTTAATGTCTGTATAGATTGACCCTCAATCCTGCTTTCCTATTGATATACCTTTTGAGTCAAAATAATCAAGGTATTTGTCTCACTTCTGAAACTGGCTAGAAACTTTTATGATTCCTCACGAAAGTGATGCAAAAAAAGAGCGTGCGTCGTTAAAAGTATGGCGTAGTTGGCGAGAAAATCTGATTTTAATTGCGATCGCACTGTGTTTGGCATTCTTAATCAGGACTTTTATCGCCGAACCGCGCTATATACCTTCTGACTCGATGTTACCCACCTTACATACTGGCGATCGCTTGGTAGTTGAAAAAATCTCCTACCATTTTCACCCTCCCATAACTGGGGATATTATTGTTTTTCAGCCACCCGCAGAACTACAACGTCGAGGATATCCCAAAGACCAAGCGTTCATCAAGCGAGTTATTGGGCAGCCTGGTGAGGTAATTAGTGTTGCTTCTGGCAAAGTCTACCTCAACGGTCAACCTTTGGCAGAAGACTACATCGCTGAACCTCCAAATCAGCCATATCAACCAGTAAAAGTTCCAGAAGACGAATTTTTCGTTATGGGAGATAATCGCAACGATAGTAATGACTCTCGCTATTGGGGTTTTTTACCCAGAAAAAATGTCATCGGTCGGGCAACGTTTCGCTTTTGGCCTCTCAATCGGATTGGGTTCATTTAATCAATTTTAGATTTTTCTTTCAATCCAAAATTGCCAGAGTTAGGAGTTATTTTAAGACTTCTAACTTTTAACTTAAAACCTCAAATAATACATTATCTGGGCGATCGCATCACCAGTTAACTCCAGCCGTCGCTGGAAATCAGCTAGGTTACGGTAAGGCCCGGCTGATTGCCGATTTTGCACCGCTGCTTCCGCCAAAGACAAATCTATAAATGGAATTTGTGCTAATTTTTCAACGGTTGCTGTGTTCGGGTTGAGTAAATGGGTAGGATTTTCTAAAGATTCGTGGTCATAGTAAATAAAATTCAGCAGAGGCTTTAATGGCTCTAAGCGCGGCGCTGGTATACCCAAAGCCGCAGCGATATCTTCAATACAGTAAAATTTCACACCCGAATGTGAAAGTTCCACAAGCGATCGCGCTTGGTGAATTGACAAACCTGGCAGGCGTAACCAATCATCTACAGTGGCTTGATTAGCATCAATGCGGATACCTAATTGGGCCGCTATCTGAATTTCTTCCCCAGATTGTAAGCGATAGTAGGGATCGTTGAGGAGCTTGGCGCGGAGTTTTTGCAGCTTAGAGTTTAAAGGTAGCCAGTTATTCATGATTGTCGCTTACCTCAAGAAATCTGATCTAGCAATTGGCGGCGCTTTTGCTCAAATTCATACTCTGAAATCAGTCCATCCTGGCGCAAAGCATCTAATTCTCGCATTGCGTCAGCGATCGCTCCTACCTGATTAATCGCCTTTTGTGAAGTCCTTGCTGCTGACTTGCCTAGATTAAAATTACGATCAAAAGCTTCTTCGTCTTGGGCTAAATACCAAACTCCCTCAATCGCACTAGCTACCTTGGGGATCGGCGTCCAGGAAAGCAACACATACAAAACACCCCACAGGGGTTGTCCCAGGTAGAATTTATGTAATCCTGAAATTGTCAGCGTGCCAGAAAAAGCTAAAACAGCGGCAACACTTCGACTTTTGCGCTTAGTCAACATATTTCTAATAAGTATACGAATATCATAGTTCCTACAAGAAGACAGCCAAAAGGCGCAGAAACAATTCACCCTAACTAAATCTTCCCAATCCCCAATCCCCAATTTGAAGAAATTTGAGTAAGTTTCACATGACTGTGCATTGAGCTTTGATGCTAATTTTAAGTTTTTAATGGATCTAGATTACTACGATGTCACAGACCTTCCTACCGCCAGAATGGTTTAAACAGCTTTGTGATCCTTACGCTGTGCTAGGAATTTCTGTGAGTGCTGACGATCGCCAGATTTTTAAACGCTATCACACTTTAGCAAAACTGCTACATCCTGATCGCTATGCTAAAAGCTGCAATCCAGACGAAGAATTAGCAACGGCAATACTTAGCTATTTAATCAATCCAGCTTACGAACAACTCAAAAATCGACACAAGCGCTTGATTGCCATAGCTATGCTGCGATCGGACGCAAGAGTATTACAGCAGCAAGCTTTGTGTGGGCAAAGTGCCATAGCTAAGGAAATTATAGAAATGCCTCCACCCCAAGCAGAATTATTTTACGAAGAAGCGATCGCCTCCTATGCAGAAGCTCAATACAAATCACTCCATCAGTTCTATCAAATTACACAACAAATTAGCATACTGAATTTAGTTTACTTACAGTTGTATAAACCTGACTTGTTTCTAGCGCAAAAAGCTGTTCGCATCACCCCTGAAATAGAAGTCAAGCCAGTGGAATTAAGATTAAATGAAAAAACTAATGTCGAACCAGTTTTGACAAATTACGCTCAACGTCACTATCAGCGAGCTATTGAGTACGTCAAGCTAGCCAACTGGCCCCTAGCCGTGCAAGAACTGCGCGATGCCATCAAGTTAGAGCCAAATAACAGCGACTATTATGCCTTATTAGGTTTAGTACATCTAAAACAGAAATTTATCGGGATGGCCAGGGTTTACATCCGTCAAGCATTAAAACTTAACCCGCAAGATTCACTAGCTTTGAAATACGCTACCAGACTGAAAATGGAACTGGGTGAAAACACCAATCCTAAATCAATGGCTAAAGCTCTGAGTATCGCGGCTTTATTAAGTCGATTTAACAAGGGGAAACCTTCTCAAGTCAAGTGTTGAAATTTCGGTAACAAACCGTACCAAAACCGAAGCTTCGTGACTAGATTACTCCCCTAGACTAAAATAATAAATAGAAGTAAAACTATTAAGCTACTGAGTCTGGGCGCTCAGTTTAATATAAGCAATATGGGATTCTTCGATTCTGAAATAGTTCAGCAAGAAGCAAAACAGCTGTTTGAGGATTATCAAGCGCTGATCAAACTTGGCAACAGCTACGGCAAATTTGACCGCGATGGCAAAAAGCTGTTTATTGAGCAAATGGAAACCATGATGGATCGGTACCGCATTTTTATGAAGCGCTTCGAGCTATCAGAAGATTTCATGGCACAAATGACAGTAGAACAACTGAAAACGCAATTAGGTCAGTTCGGTGTCACCCCGCAACAAATGTTTGACCAAATGCACCTCACTTTAGAACGGATGAAAGCCGAGCTAGAAAAACAGCCCTAGTCAATTTTAGATTTTGCGGAAAGTCAGATCGCTAGAAGTCGGCGCTCCAACTTTCCAATACAGATTTTGGATTCATTGGTAATCCAAAATTCAAAATCTAAAATTAAATTATTGTGACTTAGGACGAGGAAACTGGGAAGGTGACTTGAAGTTTTCTACTGGTACGTTTTTAAGTGCCTTTTCCATGAAATCTTTCCAAATGGGAGCAACCATACCGCCACCTGTAGCACGGCTAGCTAGTTGTCTGTTGTCGTCCCTCCCTACCCAAACCGCAGTGGTTAGCTGTGGCACAGTGCCAACATACCAAATATCCTTTTCTGAGGAAGTTGTACCCGTCTTCCCAGCACTTTGACGACCTATGGCGGCACCTTTACCTGTACCATTAGTAACTACCGTTCGCATCACATCGATAATGGCTGCGGATGCCCAAGGATCTAGAACTAGCTGGGGTTTCGGGGTGTTATCTAGTAACACGTTACCACTACTATCGGTGACACGGGCTATTACAGTGGGTGGAGATTGCCAGCCATAATTGGCAAAGGTAGCATAAGCACTAGCCATTTCTAGGGGAGTGACACCAATTGCACCAAGAGGCAGAGAGGTGACAGGTTCCATCGGACTCATGATCCCCAAAGTACGGCAAGTTTCGATCACTCGATTCATGCCAACAGCTTTACCAATCTTAATCACGGGAATGTTGCGCGACTGGGCTAAAGCCGTGCGAATTGGCATAGCTCCGCTAAAACCCCCATCATAATTTCTGGGGAAGTATCGACCATTACCATCTTGATAGCTGACTGGAGAATCTACCACCGTTGAGTCTGGCCCATATTTACCAGTAGCAAAAGCAGCATAGTAGACAAACGGTTTAAAGGAAGAGCCGGGCTGACGTTGAGATTGAGTTGCACGATTAAATTCACTGATCTTAGGATCTACACCACCCACCAGTGCTTTAATAAAATGTGTGCGCGGATCAATTGCTACCAAGGCGATTTGATTCTTAGATAATCCCTGCCCAAGCAATGATTTATGCCACTTAACGACAGTTTCCTCTGCCATTATTTGGAAGTTGGCATCAACTGTAGTTTGTACGCGCATCCCACCTTTGAGTAATGTCTCACGCCCAAACTTTTTAGCCAACTCCTGCGCTACTGTATTGGTTATATAAGGTAGGGCACTACCTTGAAAGGATTTGATTCTTCCAAGTTTGATTTCTTGTTTGAGGGCATTGTCGTACTCTGACTGGTTGATCCAGTTCAATTCCAGCATCCGTCCTAGCACTTCTTTTTGTTTCTGTTTTGCCAGTTTCATGCTCACAAAGGGGCTGAATTCTTCTGGTGCTTGGATCAAACCCGCCATCATTGCTGACTCACCCAAGCTTAAATATTCTGATGATTTATTAAAGTAACTGCGGGCTGCCGTTTGTACACCATAATTGTTATGACCCCAATAAACTTGATTGAGGTACATTTCTAATATTTGGTCTTTAGTAAGAATTTGCTCTAACCGGATTGCTAGCACCCCCTCTGCTAACTTTCGGGTAAAGGCGCGCTTACGAGACAAAAATAGGTTTTTTACCAATTGCATGGTGACAGTAGACCCACCCTCTTTGACTCCACCTGCTGCTGCGTTAGCTACTACGGCCCGGCCAACGCTAGTGGGATTAATTCCGTGGTGATCGTAGAAGTGGTCATCTTCACTTGCTAATACTGCGCGTTTTAAATTCGGCGAAATTCTGTCTAGAGGTACGACTTCCCGGTTGGCTTCCCCGTGAATACTCGTTAAGAGTTTGCCCTTAACGTCATAAATGTAAGTCGTTTCTGAGGGAAAGAAGTTACGTAGCTGTCTCACATCTGGCAAATTACGGAAACTGATGGCTAAACCAACCAGTCCTCCGGCTACAATGGAACTTGCCAGCATGGTGATTGAGAGGAGAGTACCGCCAGTTACCTGACCGACTCCTTTCAAAAACTCAAAACCTGATGAAGCCCGACGCTGTGGCTGTTTATCTTCAAAAGTCCTAGACGACGACACGGCTATTTCACTTCCTCACTTGTAAATTTAACTGTAATTGATTGGGTGAAGCAAGGCGGTTAGTTTTTTGCAATTATAGTAGTTTGGCAGATGAGAAAGTGGATAAATTGCAAGTGTTTATAACCAACTTAACTTCTAGTGTGCAAAATATAGCTAATAATGAATCTCTTGGAATGATGCAAGATTTTGCTTGGTTGCGTCGTGGTGTAGTAGAAGTATTCCCACAATCAGTTGATGTTAACAACGAAAGTCTAGAAAGGCTCTTACTAACTACAAACCAACCTTTAAGGGTAAAATTAGGAATTGACCCTACTGGTACTGATATTCATCTAGGTCATAGCATACCAGTACGAAAACTGCGAGGATTTCAAGATGCAGGTCATACAGCAGTTTTAATTATTGGCGATTTTACAGCACGTATTGGCGATCCAACTGGTAAATCTGAAGTGCGTCGTCAGCTTACAGAAGCAGATGTAGCTCAAAATGCTCAGACTTATCTCGATCAAGTACGTCCTATCTTGGATTTTGACACACCAGGAAGGTTAGAGGTGCGCTATAACTCCGAATGGCTCTCTAAGCTCAACTTAGAGAAAATTTTGGAGTTACTCTCCACGATGACGGTGGGGCAGATGTTAGCGAAGGAAGGATTTGCCGATCGCTATAAAAAAGAGAATCCAATTTTTATCCATGAGTTCCTGTACCCGTTAATGCAAGGTTTTGATTCGGTTGCAGTTGAGGCAGATGTGGAATTAGGTGGCACCGATCAGAAATTTAATATTGCTGTAGGCAGAGATTTGCAGCGCCATTTTGGTCAAAAGCCCCAATTTGGGATGCTGTTGCCAATTTTGATTGGCACGGATGGCGTGCAAAAAATGTCTAAGTCTTTAGGTAATTATATCGGATTGTCAGAACACCCAGGAAAAAAGTATCAAAAGTTACAAGGAATTCCCGATAATCTTCTAGAACAGTATTTTGAACTGTTGACGGATTTACCTTTGGATAATCTGCCAGAAAATCCTCGCGCTCGCCAAACACTTTTAGCATGGGAAGTTGTCAAACAGTACCACGGTGAAACCGCAGCCCAAGAGGCCAAAGAAGCAGCCCAAAGCGGTGGTAAGGAAGGTGCAGTTCCAGAATTCTCTCTAGCTGACGTACAGCAATTTCCTACGAAGTTAGCGTATATACTCAATGTCACTGGCTTGTGCAAAAGTATAGGTGAAGGAAAGCGGAAAATTCAAGAGGGTGGAGTGCGCCTAGATGGCGATCGCATCACTGATGCTGATACCACTTTCGATGCTCCTGGTGAATTACAAGGTAAAGTTTTACAAGTTGGGAAAAATAAGTTTGTGCGCTTAGTGCCTTAAATGGGGAATGGGGAATAGGGAATGGGGAATAGGGAACAGGTAGAACAACGAGTTATTGTGGCTTTGGATGTCCCGGATGAACAAAGTGCGATCGCTCTTATAGATCAGCTACCACAAGTTACTTTCTGGAAAGTCGGTTTAGAGTTGTTTACCAGCACTGGGCCGAAAATTCTGGAAGTGTTAAAGTCTCGGCAAAAGCGCATTTTCTTGGATTTAAAGTTTGATGATATCCCCAATACCGTTGCTGGTGCTTGCCGGAGTGCAGCTAGATATGGAGTGGATTTACTGACAATTCATGCTACTGCTGGTAAAGATGCTTTGAAAGCCGCAACTGAGGCCGCACAGGAAGGGGCTGCAAAAGCAGGTATAGAACCACCAAAGTTAATTGCGATTACTCTGCTAACGAGCATTTCTGCTCGGCAGTTGGCATTTGATTTAAAAATCCCCCTAGAATTGCCAGAATATGCTCTAGAAATGGCCCTGCTGGCTCAAGAATCTGGTTTGGATGGGGTAGTTTGTTCGCCCCAAGAAGTGGCACAGCTACGACAAAGTTGTGGAGATGAGTTTTTGCTAGTTTGTCCGGGGGTTAGACCAACTTGGGCTGATATTGGCGATCAAAAGCGATCGCTCACTCCAGCCCAAGCTATTATTGCCGGTGCAGATTATCTCGTGATCGGTCGTCCCATCACCGCTGCTAGTGAGCCTGAGTTAGCTTGGAAGCGGATTTCTGAGGAGTTAACCACGGTGGCATGAAGCTAAGAGTTCGTGAGACACTCAGAGTGCAGGGTGTAGGGGAGAACAATCTTGCCTCTTCGCTCAATCAGAAAAATTATAGTTGGCTTTTAGCTTGTGGCTTCTGGGTTGTAGTATCAAATAGCTTTACTTACCCAGCCTACTCGATAAACGCCACCCCTAAACCCTCGGCGCTAGCACAAAGGGAAAATGTCAACGGTGGCGAAAGGTCTTTGTGTTCTGAGCAAAATTTAGAAACGTTAACTATACAGCTACTGCAAAAATTACCTAGTTATACCAATCGCGCTAGTCAACGCGCCCGCCGCCTCAGTAGAAGCAGTGAGGTTTACAGTTATATGCTTGTTGCAGGAAAACCTGAGTTTACTCCTCTGCCCCTTAACCTTGAAGAATATAGTGCAGATGCGTCTAAAAGTGCTGCATCAGGAGTTGAGCAAGTTTTCTTTACTACCTTGGAGCGGCAGTACATAGGTAAGAAAGTTGTAGAATTACAACAATTTCACTGGCTGTTATTGACTAAAACTCAAAGTGGTTGGCAACTAATAATGATGTTTTCTCAAGCTGGTTCCTATTCACAACAGCAGCCACTATCTCCACCACGCAATAGTAGTAACGGTACTGTTGCCCAAGGGATTAAAGCATGGTTGCGCGATTGTGAAGCTGGAAGTTTACGTCAATAAAACCTAATTCCCAATCTTCGCCAATTAGAAAAATACTAAGTAATGTCTAAAAATACTCACTCAAATTTTATATAAATTGGTTATAAACTACATTGAAATAATTGCAAGAACGAGATTTAGAGCATTTTAATTGGGATTATTTGATTGACGAGATTGAAAGATTGGGTCATGAACAAAAATATAAGCTCAAAATTTATTTACTTCCTTTGAAATGCTCTTGCGTGGCATAGCCCCTGGTTAAAGATAAGCTAACTTTTTCCAGCATAGCGTAAATAAACCACTAAATTAAAATCAGTAAAATCCTTACACTGTATTCATTTTGAATTTTGTTAACAAGTCCGCAAGTTTCATTATTAATTTTGAATTATCCTTTCGCTACTAGTTATTTTGATGAAGATACATCACCTAATTAGCTTGTATCAGTATGATTTTGCCTGTATCTTTAGGAATATTTTTAGGAAAAATAGCTAATAAATAGCTAAAAGAAACAGACATTATTTAAAAACGCAGATTGGCTTGAATTTAAGCGTTGTAACTCCCGTTTTTTGGCGATAACATGGAAAGAAGTTTATTTCAAGCTTTATCAAACCGCGTTTAGCGTTAGTTTTTTTTTATGGACATTCAGTTAATCAACATCGGCTTTGGTAACATCGTGTCTGCCAACCGAGTAGTTGCCATTGTCAGTCCAGAGTCTGCCCCGATTAAGCGGATTATTACCGATGCACGAGACAGAGGTCAACTGATTGATGCAACTTACGGTCGTCGGACTAGGGCTGTAATTATCACCGATTCCAGCCACGTAATTCTGTCAGCGATTCAGCCGGAAACGGTAGCGAATCGCTTTGTGATTTCCCGCGAGCATCAAACTGTTGATAATTGACTAGCAGTGGCTTTTTCCCACTCCTCTTTGCACCGTATCGGTAGTACCATGTGAATTAGACAATTTTTTTGTCACCCTTACTACAAATTCTTTAGTCATTAGTGGACTAGGCCAGGAACACAAGACTAATGAGTAATATGTATTGATTGATTCACAGGTTGAAGGGATGATGCCAGTTTTACCCATCCAGAGTAGTGCAACTACCGAAGAATGCTTACATTTAGGCAGATTAATTGTTTTAACTGGCCCCAGTGGGGTCGGTAAAGGCACTTTAATGCGATCGCTCCTAGAGCGTCATCCAGAACTCTATTATTCAGTATCCGTGACAACTCGTTCTCCCCGTCCAGGGGAAATCGATGGCAAAAGTTATTACTTTATCAGCCGCAGTAAGTTTGAGCAATTAGTTGCTGAAGGTGAATTTTTAGAATGGGCAGAATTTGCTGGTAACTATTACGGCACCCCCCGTGAAGCTGTACTTAACCAAATTCATGCTGGTAAGTTGGTGGTGCTGGAAATTGAACTAGAAGGGGCAAGACAAATTCGTGTTTCCTTCCCCAGTGCCCTCAGCATTTTTATTTTACCGCCTTCCTTTGATGAATTAGAGAAACGAATACGCTCTCGTGCCCAAGATTCTGAAGAAGCGATCGCCCGTCGTCTGCTCCGTGCCCAAGACGAAATTCAAGCCGCAGATGAATTTGACATTAGAATCGTTAATGACGATTTTGAAACTGCTTTAAATGATATTGAAGCTGTTTTGTTTAAATAAATTAGGAGTTAAAAGTTAGAAGTTATGAATTTAAACTTCTAACTCCTAACTTCTAACTCCTAGTAATTAACCAAATAGACCTTGAATTAGTGCCAAATTACTAGTCAAAAAGTAAGCAACTACTGCACCACCAATACCACCAATCAAGAAAGAACTGCCGAAGTTGTTCCAGCTTTCTTTAGAGTTAAAAGCATCTGCTGGAGGCTTGGGTACGGTAACACTAGGAAGTGCTTTGGGTGGATTACTATTTGCATACAGCGATAGAGCGCCTGTGAGAACTACAACCAAGCCAATGGCTGACAGTAACCCAGCTAAGTTAGCATTATCTGTGTCCCGCAGTGGGCCTAATTTGGCAAAGGGGCCAAATAGCCAGTAACCATGAGCCATACCAACTTCTAAACCGCGTCTAGCAGGAGCCAGACCTGGGCGATAAGCAGGTAAATTATTAATAAACCCTTTGATCAACGGAGAAGAATTAACCGGGGTTTCCAGGTTGCCTATCTGTGGATCGCCAAATGCGGGAAAAACAACTTCCCGATTTCTAGGATCGCTGGGAAGATTCTTTGATGCATCTACTGCTTGTGCCATATTTTATGTTCGCCTCTAAATTAAAATGGTGGCATTTTTATATTAATAATAATTGTCGCTAAAGATGTCTTTTTACTAGGAAGTTTAGAAAAATTAATTTAGCTTATTTTAAAACCGTGAAACTCGCGATCTGTAAACAGTATCACGAGTTTCAAAAAACTATTTTTGCTGTCTATTTTGGTGATAATTCTGCCTAACTAAGCTGAATACATCAACTACACAATATTAAGCAAAAAATAAGCCATTGATTCAACTGTCCTAAATCCTATTTAACACTTATGGTAGTGGGTGGAAAAGTAGGTCGGGGAAAAAGCGGTTGAATTCAATCAAGATACCTGCTGTGATGAACAGCCATATCGTAGCGGCCACGGGCGCTGTGGAAATAAATTTAATCAAATAAGCTGATTGGTCGCCTTTGTCTGCCATGAATTTAGTCTCCAAAACAAATGAATTAGTTAAGCTGATTTAGCGTGGGGAAATAGGGATTTCTGTATCCTTGGCTGCTAATTTGTCAGAAAGAAGTTCTTGGATTGCTGCTACTGGCCAAGTAAAACCTGACGCTATTATGGGTAGTGCCAAACCAATATCGATTTGGATTTCTTTTTGTTCAGTATTCGGGTCTTTTTTGACTGCTTGCAGATAGGCACGACCTACCCAGCCAATCCAACCAGCAATATATAGAAACAGAATGCTGGGGATCAAAAAGTCACCAGCATGATCTAGACGACCATCAACAATCAAGTGGGGATAGCCCTCAGGGCCACACAGTTCTTGAGAATAACGCTCAAATCGCTTTATCCCTGATTGGGGGTCAGCGGTGGTATTACGGGCATTAGCTGCTAGCTGTTGAAAAGCGGGATTGTCTTTGCATGGTGTCAAATTAGCCCCTAAAGCTTGTGCTGGGGGGGCAAAGTTGAACCAAAGACTAATCGCTAACATCAAAGCAAACAATCGTCGCATAGAGTTGTTTCCTTTTATTACAAAACAAAAAGTTCTTTGTACAAAACGAAGCGGCTTGTACAGTTGTTTATTTACATAACTAGGAAGTCATCATACTCTTGGGTGGGAACCGAGTAAAGTTTAAGTAAATAAAAGTTAAAGCTTCTCAACCAAAATTAGTGCTGAGTGCTGAGTTCCGAGTGCTGAGTATAAGAATTGTTGTTGTAGGGTAGTAAAGAAGCAAGATTTTTTCTCTACTATTCAGGACTCAGCACTCAGCACTCAGCACTCAGCACTCAGCACTCAGCACTCAGCACTCAG
>NZ_JAVRCI010000024.1:0-90562 GCF_034530835.1 Nostoc sp. DedQUE12b
TTGTTGATCTAGCTGCCGCAGTTGTTGATCTAGCTGCCGCAGTTGTTGATCTAGCTGCCGCACTTACTGATCTAGCTCCCGCACCTGACTTATCGCGGTATCTGGAAAACCTCACTTCTATTTTTCTCTTCCTTTAAGGCTACGGTGTACACACAAGTCTGAAATAGCTGATTAACCAAGGTTTTACCCCACCCTAACCCTCCCCTTATAAAGGGGAGGGAACTAGATTTCCGGTCTCCCCCCTTTATAAGCTACGGTGTACACACAAGTCTGGAGTCGTTTACGAATCTGGTTTTTACCCCACCCTAACCCTCCCCTTGCAAAGGGGAGGGAATTAGATTTCCGGCTTCCCCCTTTGCAAGCTACGGTGTACACACAAGTTATCGAATTACTACCAGTTCTCGAATTACCCCACCCTAACCCTCCCCGTATGTATTGGGGAGGGAACCGGATTTTTCTTGTTTCCCCCCTTTACAAGGGGGGACTAAGGGGGGTAATTCAACTTGTATGTACACCGTAGCCCTTTGCAAGGGGGGATTGAGGGGGGTAATTCGACTTGTGTGTACACCGTAGCCCTTTATAAGGGGGGAGTAAGGGGGGTAATTGTTCATATACGCCGATTTATAACCTAAATTCTTTGGCTTGTGCCAAAATCGGATTGATATCAAACCACGAACCATCTTCATTTCGGTATTCAAATACAAACATACTGCGGAGCAAAAGTTCGTATCTTTCATGACCTCTTAAATTTTTCTCTTGCGCTACCTCACGCAGTAATTCCCATTCATCGGGCGTAATTGCCAAAGTTAGCTCATTGCGGCGTTGTTTAATCACCCTATCCACACACTCCCGCGATAAAGGTGGGTCTTCTTGCTGAAGACAACGAAACAATAACATCAACAAGTTACGCAAATGACCACCGCTAACTCGGCAAAGTCGCTCTAAAGTATCAGGACTATCAAAAACCTCAGTAATTAAATGCTGGCTTTGTTCCCAACTAACACCAGGAAAAGCCCTCGCCATAACCATTTGTTGCAGCAGTACAATTCCCTGTGAGAATTGCGAACCATCTTGTAATTCCACAGGAACCATCGGCAAAACCTTGGGGTCTACGCCAAAGCGATTTGTTAACCTTCCTAAAGCGTTGGAAAAAATCAACACTAAGGGAATGGTATAAACAACATGACAATTTAGCTGGTTTAACTGTTCGCCCCGTTCCACAAAGAGATATTCTGGCTGATAATGACCGGAAGGTTTTTGAGAATTATCCACTCTGTCGAGATTATCTATAATTACTACTAGTCCTTTTTTACGCTGCTGCTTGAGTTTTTCTCTAGCAGGCTTGAGCAATTCTTTGTTAATTGATTCTAAAATGCCGTTGGTACGCGGTTCTAAATATTGCCGTAACTGAGAGCGAAGTTTGGGACTATCTTTAGTTTTGGCGGTAATTTTAGCAATACCTACAGATAATTCAGCCTCAACGCCTATATCTAGCGGCGTTTGTAAAAACTCAGAAATTTCCGTAAACAAATTTTTAAAGTATCCTGGTTTGAGGTTAATTTTTATTGCTTCCAGACTTTGACTAACCTCACGAGCTACTGCTAATAAAATATCTGTAACATCAATATCAGCCATATCCAGGCTTTGGCTAGACTCGAAATAAACCACATGAAATCCCTGCTGCTCTAACTCTGCCTTTAGCCGCAGTAATTCAGTGGATTTGCCACAACCGATATGTCCGGTAAACAATTGACAAGTAGGCTGCTCAGGTGAAAGGTGGGTGATAGTTCGCCCAAGTTCTTCAATAATCTTGGCACCACGCACTTTAGAGAAATCAATATAATATTGTCTATCCTCCGGTTTGCTCACGACCAGAGTTTTACTGGGGTTGCAAGCTTGAAAAAACCTGACTAAATCTAGTTTCATTACAAATTACCCGAAATCAGCTTAACGCTCTTGCCCATTTCAGTGATTATACAGACGATAAAGCCGCTATTTCGGAAAAAACTTCTTCAGATTTAGTGATTATTTTTGTCTTAAAGGTTCAACGATGAAGCTTAGAGGTTTGACGATGATGCTCAAAGGTTCAAGTTTCAGTATCTAAGGGTGAAACTTGAGCTTTCCAATGTTCAGGTGGTTGAAGATTTTCCGGTAGGATGATTGTGCGATCGCCAGAAGAATGAGTTTAATTTGGTCTACTAATTTTTAATTGCAATTGTGAATTATATCGTAGGTAGGCATTGTTCAAGATGCTAAAACTTCACTGAGGATAACAACAGGTAAACCAGGAACATTACGAAAGCCTTTATCGTTGGTAAGAAATTGGTTAGAATTAACAGATAAAGCTGTTGTAGCATGAATAGCATCGGGTGTTTTGAGGTTACTTGTAGCCCGAAGATTAGCAGATTGTTGCAGTATTGATTGACTAATAGGAATTAACTGCACTTGAGATGATAATAATAGTTCTTCATAGTCTGCTACTAAAGAATTATTGCCATTACGTAATGGAACAACTAAAACCTCCATTAATATTAGTTCACTACTGATGATTTGAATGTCTCCTGTATAAAACTTCAACCATAGTTGTTGCAGAAGAGAGTAATAATCAGGGTTGCCTTCAATAGTATAAATAGCCACCGAAGTATCTATATAAATAGAGCCATTTGTTGGAAGTATTAGCTGTCCCATGATAAGCGTTCTTCTTGTAGTTGTCTGTCTATATCCTCAGCAGTTCGAGAAGGATGTCTCCTACGGCTTTCTTCTATAATGTCCAGTACAGAACGATGTTTGGGTTCAGCTTTTTCTGGTAAAATCACAAATACATCAACGCTATCGCCTATTTCAGCTTCTGGAATTTCAATTTCTATTTTGTTTCCTGGTAAAACTTTGGTTGTGATACGTAAAGCTGATTGCATGGTTTTTTCTCAACGTTGATTAATACTGTAGGCAAGATTGTTCTCTTCTATATTCTCCTACAATTCATAGAGAATAGCAGTACTCTCATCTATTTCTATTTTTTGTTTTTCGCTAAATAAATAAACAATCCAATAAATAAAGTTAGAACTATAAACAAATTTTTCGGTGTGTCTGTGTTGTTATCAGACATAACTTTGATCTGGTTAATCTCCAGAATTATTACGGAGACTTTTAGTAAAAACTATAGCATTAAATAAAACTGGTAGAATGCGCCTAAATAACTAATGATGCTGCGATCGCTTAACCCAATTGCCGCCAATGTGCCGGTGCTTCGATATAATCAGGTAGGCGAGTGGTGCGATCGCCAACTGCCTCTCTAATCTGATGTAACTCTAAGTTTTTTGCTCCTGTCAAAATTGTCCCTTCCAATTTGACATCATTGAGATTAGCTTGTGACAAGTTAGCTCCCATGAGGTTTGCCTGAGTCAGGTTAGCTTGATAAAAGGTTGCCCTATAAAGGTTCGCTCCAATCAGATTAGCCTGATATAGGTCAGCTTCTGTTAAGCTAGCTTCTGAGAGGTTGGCAAAATATACTTCTGTTTGATGGAGTTTAGCTGCATTCAAATTAGCTCCAGAAAGGTTAGCTCCATTTAAGTTCGCTCCACAGAGGTTAGCACCAATCAAACCCGTTTGGTGCAGGTTGGCTTTACCCAATTTTGCTCCTTGCAAGTTAGCTAAAAACAACTTTGCTCCAGAGACGTTAGCAACTTTTAAAGTCGCTTGTTGCAAGTTAGCTTTATAAAGATTCGCTCCCTGTAAGTTAGCAGCCCGCAGACTTGCACCAGACAGGTTGGCTGAACGCAGGTTTGCTCCAGAGAGGTCAGTGCGATTCAGGTTAGCCCAACAAAGGTTGGCTCCATATAAACTAGCTTTTAGTAATTTGGTTTCATAAAGAATCGACCTAATGAGTTTAGCGCCGCTAAGGTCACATCCACTCAAGTCAGCCCCACGTAAATCAGCCCCACTCAAGTCAGCCCCACGCAAGTCTGCTTGTTGCAGGTTAGTTTTTAGCAGGTCTGCTTGTCTAATGTCGGTGTTACGTAAATCAAGTTTCTGATCTTTTGGGTCTTCGAGTAAATTACGCCTGCCGATAACAGTCAGGGCTGCTTGAATATCGGTGCGTATTTTGGGGAATTCTTCATGGAGATTTTGATCTACCTGCGGTGTCGGACGCGACCCACCTCTACGCCGACTTGAGTAAATTGCTGCTTGATATTCTGGCTTTTGTTGCTTGCCTTTTATGTGCTGGATGGGTGCATTCTCTCGCACAAAGGCAGTGAGAATTTCCATAATTGTCCAGTGTTCTTGAGGAAAATCCTGAGCAACCCTTTCTAAAGCATAAATTGCGCCTGTCCGGGTTTCAACCTTTTCATGGCCAAGCTGGGCAATTGCGCCCATAAAGCGTTCTGCAATCAATCTGTCTTGATTGAGTTTGGCATTTTGCAGGCCAATTTCTAAGTTTTTCTCAGATGCGATCGCACTCTTCTGCATCGCTTGGGCACGCCTTGCTGCATAATAAGTATTAAACATTGCTGCCGATGCGAGAAAAACTATTGCAGTAGTTGTTAAAGCTTGGTTTCTATACTGGATTTTTTCTTGAATTGACAATTCTTTAATATTGGACAAGGCAAAGAAAATTACAGTCAACGAGCAGCCAAATATGGCTGTTAAAGTTATCAACCAATTCAAAAGAGCGTCTGTCTTTTTAGAAGACATGGTAAAAATTTTCCTTACAACCTAGAATTATTACTTAGATGTTGAGGAAAAATAGTATAGCATTTAGCAGAAATTTATAACAGGTGTCAAAACACTCATTGAACTAGGGAATTATATCTAATATAATTTTACGTCACACATTAAGAAACGCTTGCGCTACAAAAATTACGAATTACGCTGAAAATAGAGAATCATGAGAGACGCAATTAGTTATGTCTCTACTAAAGAGTAGGGAAAAATTTTCAATAAGTAATCAAGCGGATATGATATTACTCAGAGAATTTGGTTTCTCTGAGGTTTGCTTTATCAAGTATGGTGTTATAGAGAATTGCTCCATGCAAGCTAGCTAGATATAAACTGGCACGATGCAGGTTAGCTTCAGAAAGGTTAGCTTTCTCTAGATTAGCTGCACTGAGGATTGCTCCTTCTAAGTTCGCTAGATATAAATTAGCTCCTTCTAGATTAGCTGCACTAAGTATTGCCCCCGCTAAATTAGCTTCTTTAAGATTAGCCCCAGCTAGATTAGCTTGATAGAGATTTATCTGTTGTAGATTCGCCCCATTCAAGTTTGCTCCTCTGATATCCGTGAAGCTCAAATCAAGTTGCTCATTTACTGGATCTTTGTTTGCATCTCTTCTAGCAATAACAGTCAGCGCGGCTTGAATATCTAAACGAATTTTTGTTGACAGGTGGCTCGTTACTTCCTCTTGGGGCATATAAGGAGCATTTTTTCGTACAAAACTAGTAAGAATATCTACGATCGTCCAATGGTACTGTGGATAGGTATAAGCAATTTGTTCTAAATCATTAATTACAGCTAGACTGATTTCTAGAGTGTTATTTTCTAGCTGTTCGCTTGCTATTCTGAAACGTCGTTTTAGCGACTGATGCTGATTTTGTTTAACTTGTTTCTGGGAAACAGGTATCCGCAGGAACATTTGGGATAGCTGGATGTGACTTTTTGATAAAATGTTTTTCATGGTATTAAAGACATTAATAATTAACGAAAATAAATTTTAATATCTAATTTTTATTGAATAAATTATTTACGTCTGCTATTGTTTCATACATATTTAGTCCTGAAATATTTTTATGTAATCAACAAAATGGAAAATATAACTTCTAAGTAAGTAAACATAAGCATACCTACTCTTGGCATTCCCAATAATCAGTTGTATTCACTAGTCTTTCTTCTTCACGGACAATTAACTATCGTCATAATAATTCTGATTTATTGATAATCATTCATTAACTAAAGATGACTATTAGAACCCAACAAAATATACAACCAATACTTAAAAATCTGGTATTAATTGGTGGCGGTCACAGCCATGCTATTGTTATAAAAATGTTCGGTATCAAACCGTTAACAGGAGTACGTTTGATACTGATTACCACAGCATCAGAGACAGCCTACTCTGGGATGTTACCAGGACATATTGCCGGATTTTACAGCCACAATGAATGTCATATTGACTTGCAACCCTTGGCGAACTTTGCTCAAGTACAATTGTATATTGACACAGTAGTTGCCCTTGACTTAAAAAATAACAAAGTTCTTTGTGATAACGGACTTGCGGTAGATTTTGATGTGCTGTCTATTGATATTGGCAGCACTCCGGCCATACTGTCTGTATCAGGTGCGGCAGAATATGCGATCGCTGCTAAACCAGTATCGCAGTTATTAGAACATTGGTATGAACTAATTGAAACCGTAGGTAAAAATCCTCAAGAACCAATTAGGATTGCGATCGTCGGTGGTGGCGCTGGCGGTGTAGAATTAGCGCTATCGATGCAATCTCGTTTACATCGGATTTTGGATGATCGACAATCTATTCAAAACATAGAAATTCATTTATTCCAGCGCGGACAAGAACTGATGCCCAATTATCATCAATCAGTGCGGCATCAACTTCAGCAAATTTTAACTGACCAAGGGATTAAGTTACATCTGGGAGAATCTGTGTGTAAAATTGCACCTAAAGCCCATAATGAAGCTAAAGAAGTATTTGAAATTAAATGTGAATCTGGTTTGACAGTGGAGTGCAACAAGATTTTCTGGGTAACACAAGCATCAGCACCCGAATGGTTAAAGAACGCTGGACTAGGAACTGATGAGCAAGGTTTTATTTTGGTAGAAGATACGTTGCAATCTCAAACGCACCCGCAGGTATTTGCATCTGGTGACATTGCCACGATGGTAAATCATCCACGTCCAAAAGCTGGGGTATTTGCTGTCAGACAAGGCAAACCTTTGTTTGAGAATTTGCAGCGAATTTTATTAGATAAGTCGCTCAAACCTTATAAGCCACAAAAACAATATTTGAGTTTAATTGGTACAGGAGACAAACGAGCGATCGCAACACGAGGCACTTTTACTTTACCACCCCACAAACTCTTGTGGCATTACAAAGATTGGATTGACCGTCGCTTCATGGAACGCTTTCGCTTTGAAGAAACAAAGGAGTAGAAAGTGGGGAAGAAGCAGGGGACTGGAGGGAGAATAAAATTACCTCTTTCCCCTCTGCCTCTTTCCAATAGACCTGCCTTGAAAATAGAGGCTGAAACAACGCAAAATCGTTCCAAGATCATTTTCATTGTTCCTTGTGAGCGTAGCTCATGGAGTCTCTTGCAAAAGTAATTTTTGCACTCTTGTGGGAAAAAGGGAAAGGTTAAAGGGAAAAGGTTTTTTATTGTTCCTTTCCCCTTTCCCCCTTACCCTTTTCCCTACTTTTGCAAGAAGTCTAATGACAAATGACAAATGACAAATCCCCTCATCTAAGCTGTTCAATTAGCTCAATAATTTGTTGGTAATACTGAATATTCCCTTCTTGGTAATATAAGTCTGCGGATTTCTGAAAATCTTTAATTGCTCCCTGAGAGTCTCCCAAATTCCGGTAGACATCTGCCCGAAGGATGTAAGCTGAAGCCCAATTAGGTTGACGCTGTAAGGCTTGGTTTAAGTCTGCAAGCGCTCCTGGTAAGTCTCCCAACAAAGAACGGCTACGACCTCGATTGTACCAGTCTTCGGCAAAGCTGGGGTCGATCGCGATCGCTCGACTGTAATCTTCTATTGCCCCTTGATAATCTTCTAGGGCATAGCGAGCATTAGCGCGATCGCTGTAAAATGCAGCTGATTGGGGATTTATTTGCAAAGCTTGGGTGTAATCTGCGATCGCACTTTCATAAGCTTCTAAAGCATAATGGGTGGAACCTCGGTTGTAATATGCTTCAATTAAATCAGGATTAATTTTTAATGCTTGGTTATAATCTGCGATCGCTCCTTGTTCATCTCCTAAAAGACGACGAGCATTTCCCCGATTGCAATACGCTTGAGAAAAATCAGGAACAAGCTCTATGGCTTGAGTGTTATCATCAATTGCACCCTGTAAATCTTGCAGGGCTTCACGAGCAATACTCCGACCATAATAAGCTGCGGCTAAGTTATCATTAATTTGCAATGCTCGATCGTAATCTTTAATTGCACCTTTATAATCTCCTATAGAACGACGAGCCGCCGCGCGATCACAATATCCTTCTGCTAAATTAGGATTGAGTTGTAATAGGCGATTGCTATCTTCAATTGCACCTTGATAATCTCCTAATCGCCGACGAGCATTAGCGCGAAAGCCATATACTAAAGCGAGAGTCGGGTTTTCTTGTAAAGCTCGATCGTAATCTGCGATCGCACCCTCATAATCCTCAAGAGTACTACGAACCAGACCACGCTCACAATAGGCTTGCACATCATCAGGATTCAGCTTTAATGCTTGGTTAAAGTCTTCAATTGCTTCCTGATAGTTTTTGAGGTGAGCAAGCACAAGACCTCGATTATAATATGCTCCGGCAAAGTTGGGATTGATTTTTAGGGCGCGGTTGTAATCTGCGATCGCACTTTGATAATCTGCTAAAGCGTAGTGAGCATTACCTCGGTTATGATAAGCCTCTGCCAAATTAGGATCTAATTGTAATGCCTGGTTATGGTCAGCGATCGCTTCTTGATAATTGCCTAAAATATGGTGGATGTTACCGCGATTGCTGTAAGCTGCGGCAAAATGGGGATGCCATTGTAAAGCTTGCTGAAAATCTGCGATTGCTCCTTGATGATCGCCACGTTCAAAACGAGTTACGCCGCGATTATGATAAGCGTTAGCAATATCAATATTGATATTATCAGCTAATTGGGTACTCATTTCGATTGTTTGGATATAGTCTGCGATCGCTTTGTCGTAGTTTTCCAAAGCAAAGTAGGCATTCCCCCGGCTGTGGTAAGATTGCGCTAGATTGGGATCGATTTGTAATGCTACGTTATGATCTGCGATCGCTCCTTCATAATCGGCTAAAAAGTAACGAGCATTAGCGCGGTTATAATAGGCTGTGGCAAAACTAGGATTAATTTCGATGGCGCGATTAAAGTTAGCGATCGCAGTGCGATAATCTTTGAGACCACTTAAAATCAGCCCTCGATTATGGTAAGCTTCGGCATAGTCAGGATTTAACTTGATTGCTTGGGTGTAAGCTGCGATCGCTGCTTGATAGTCACCTTGCAAATTTTGGTTTAATCCTTGGTTAAAAAAATCTTCCGCATTCATATAATAATTTTTTGGCTTTATAAAGAGCGCTAGATTTTCACCCAGCACTCTTAATTTACTTACTATTTTTGACCTTGATTAACTCTCCTTTCCAATTCAGCTTCAGCCTCTTCAATCGACATTAGTCTTGGATTTGGATTAGCCGCGTGCAAACGGTCAACATACGCATGAAAAGCTTCAGTCTTTTCAGGGTTTTGCAATACATAAGCTCGTAATTCAGCATCCGTCATATTTGCAAAATTGGGCTGTGTCATTTTGTAACCACCTCCCCGTTAGGATAAATCTCTATCTCTATTGTCTCTCCAACCAACATTACTATGCGTTTTGTCCTTTCGTCCATTCGCACCAGATTTATTGGTCGCAGCAAATTGGTCATCCTTACTGACATTCGATAAAAGGATTTCAACTGCTCTGGCGTTGGCTCCATTTCACCTTGTTTATTATTCAGAATTTACTCAACTCATTTATCTTAGAGTTTTTGGGGTTCCGTATTTTCTCATAACTCAATTGGTATTACTATATCGTTGATAACGGAAGAGTAGGCATAGACACCATCTGATTAGACTTTCCAGACTTCGTTTGCATAATTTCAAACTTCCAATCAGAAGAATAATCAGGCAATTCATAACCAACACTTTTAACATGAACCAACATCAACTCATCTCGTTGATGCCAAACAGCAAATATTTTCTCTCTGCCATCATATAGTGTTTTTAAATCAATTTGATAAACCTCATTGACTCGCTTCAGCTTCAACCCCAATAAATTTAATAGTCGGCTGAGTATTTTTATTGCCGAAACCTGTTCTTTCTCCCCAACCAAATTAATCCCAAGCGCTCTTTTAATATGCTTATTATGTTGAAACGCGACATTTTTCAGCAATATCAAATCTGGATCGTTTTCAACAAACTCTCGTTTTTCTTCAATAAACTGAAGCATCCCTAAAGCTCTCATAGCCTCAACTTTGAGCGTGTAAGTTTTTAAATCTGGGAGAAAAACTTTTCCTTCACCCCAAGACAATTGCTGATGCCATTCTTGCTCGTCTCTAATGTGAAAATACTCGCTCTCGTGAGTTAAATAATAGTGAATTAATAGTTGACGATAGTATCCTTGTTCATCCTGCAACTTCAGCCAAGGAGTAATTTCTACACCATATCTTTGTCTAAGAATATATTTGTTAATTTGGTTGCGTTCTCCATCCGTTAGAGAATACTTAACTAACATCTGCTCATATTCTACATAATCGATATCTTTAGCATTAGCGACAGCAGTTGCTACCGATAGTTGATTTTGCTGCTTAATATCTTTAATTTTACGTTTAATTTCTTTAGCCTTTTGACGACTTTGTGCCCAATCTTTTTGAACTTTAACAATTTCTAAAATTAACCTTTTGCGGGTAACTAAATCATCGGCATCGGTTGCTAAAAAGGCTAGGCGTAAATCTCGAATAATATTATTGTGAACCGCATTACTCCGCACCTGAATTTGATGCCCATCAGCAATCAAACCATCTTGCATCGATTGTCTATAGAGGCGAATAGAAGCATTTACCCTTGCAGATAACTTCGCCCAAGTTCGCAAATGAATCGGGTCATAAACTAAGGGTAAATCCACATCTATTTTATGTAGGGGACTCAGCAAAGCTAAGTTTTCTTTTTGATTTTCTTGATACCAATCAGATAACAAGCGATAATTTGTACTCCCACTACCAATTAAACCAATACCTCGTTTAGCACACCAGACAACACGCGGTACATCATCCCTGACTCTTGCTAACGCTTGTCTTGCTTCCGAGTCAGGAATTACCCCTTGAAAAATGCCATAAACACGATCGAAATGTTGGACATCAATACTAATTCCTGTACCAAGACTAGGGGTAACAAAAACGCCGTCATATTCAGATATTTTTTGATTGATTGCTGCAATAAAATCAACTGCTGCGTGACCAGGTGTATTTGTTGTGTGACTACTAACCACCAGAGTTTTAGGAAATTGTCGCCGTAATTTTTGTAGCCTTTCTTTCAAATAACGTTCAATTGTTTCACAACTATAACGCCCAGCCCGACTATCGGTAGTAACATAACATTTACGTCCAGCAAGTAAATCCAATTCTAGTTGGTGAATTAGCGGTGTTGGATTCGGTGAATCATAAAAAGTTATGTCCCAACCTTGCTGAGGCTTCCACTGATTGAGAACTACCCAAGGTGTTAATTTAATTCCTGCCAATCCCTGTAAATATTCAAGTGAAACATCTGATAAATCAGCATCTTGAGCAATTACTAACCCCCCACTTGTTAAAACTGTTGCAATGAGTTGCTGGAATAACTTTAATATTTTTACCCGTTTATGCTTACAAGTATTACTGTTTAACAGATGCCATAAAGATTGCTCTACTTCATCTAAAATTACTATTGCTCCCCGCCAATGTTCTGGGTTAAGTTTCCAAATTGAATCAACGCACAAGCCGAAAGATTGCTGAGGGAATAGAGAGCGCAGTATGGGAGGAGCAGGGGTAAGTGTTTTATTAATCTTTTTCTCACCATCTTCTTTATGTGTTCCCCATTGAATACCAATTTTTTCACACAAGAATCGTCCAAGTAGGATTCTGTGAGTAATTAACAAAACAGGTTGGTTTCGACTTTTTGCTTGTTGAACAACGCCTTGCAATGCCGTAGTTTTCCCCGTTCCTTTCGCTGATTTGACTCCTACTAATCCAGAGGTGGGAAAAGGTATTTCATCTATATAAGGACGGTTGAAGGTAAGTGCCGCAGGAATGCTTAACTCGGTGTGGGGTTTGGTTTGAGCAAGATAAATTTCTAAATCAACACTTTGGCGATAAACTTTCTCAAAACTATTTGCACCCTTAGCAACAATAAACTCATCAACCCCTTTTTCTATACCCGGAAGTTCGATGACTTTTACAGGGCAATTTTTTTGCTGAAATAAACAGCCAAGTTGAGAAATAGCATTATTTACAGCAGCAATTGTCTTGGGTTGAGTTTCAAAATCAAAACAAATGTAAAAGCTGCGCTTTGTAATTGCAAACGCGGCTAAATCGGGAATTAGCTGACGACGGGTAACTTTACCAAATTCATCTTTCACAACCCGATAACCACTGGTAATTCCGGGAATAGCAATGGCTACATATCCTTGCGTCAACAATGTGGCTGCTTTTTTTACACCTTCGCAGATGATGAGGGGGATGTTCTGTTGCATTACCCATTGCCAAAAGCCCCCAGCCTCCCCATCAGGAGTAATGGTGATATTATTAGGCATGACCAAATTGTAACGCCCAGCGACTTGCTGCCACACTTGCAACGTTACCCGCAAACAAAACACCCGCGTTGGTGTGCTGGGAGGATGCTCGTACTTGATGGACTTGCCATTGTGATTTTGTCGGGGTTGGTTTGGCTTAAAGCATCCCCATTCCATCATTTGCCAATTATTTAGAGGGTCTAGTCCCGAACACCACCAACCACCTTCTGTGATGTGAGCGTAACGCTGCAACCAACTACTTTTCACCATTCCGGTATTGGTGCGGGGGAGTAGCTCAGAAATCAACAGGTACTCATAAGCAGTTACACCTTGGAGCGACCTAAAATTCAGCTGCACTAAGTGTAAGTCTATACCACTACTCTTGACTAATTCTTCAAGGTGTTGGGGGTGTAAATAGTGCAGATGCATAGGGAAAGGCTCGAAAGTTAAGACAATGAGATTAAAACAGTAACATGCATCTGCTTTTTTTTAATACGCGAGATTGCGAGGCTTTTATAATGCTTTTTTTACTTCGTTGCCGGAGACACATCGGTTAAAGCTGTAGTGGGTTATTCTGCCTATTAGATCCCCGAAGTAATAATTTTGTATTGTGATATTTGTTCGCTTTTAATTTTTATTTATCAGTAAATTTCTGCGTTAAGGAATGCGATCGCTACATGACATCGCTATGAGGTAATATCTTCATATACTTCAGCAAAAGCTTTACACTGAGCATCGACTCCATACCACGCCCGTAACCTCTCTGAATGAATAAATACAAAACGCTCACTCTACATAACCCTTAAACTCCGCTCCAAAGGTTTGAGATAGTCTTGAGTATTAATTTTTCTTTGCGATCGCAGCTAATACAGATACCTCAACGTAAAACTTTTACTCCAGTAGCACGGTAACTTCTTAAGCTGATTGGAGGTAAAATAAACAACAACTTTTAAAATTAAGTTCAATCTGCTTTATAAACCCTTTGCTTTTAATTGCGAATGTAGGAAATATGGCTTTGTACTTTTTCATTTTTCCGTGTGTTTGTTTCATCACTGGCTATTTTTTATTCAAAAATAGAAATAATGAAATCTCACATTTAGTAACTGTATTTGCAGCTATCAGCCTGATTTTGGGTTTAATGTTGGCTCCTTGGCAAATTTTACTTCTACTGTTAACTCTTATTCTTATCAGTACAAGCTACGAGTATTATACAAGCAAAGTAGTCAGCAGGGAAACACAATATACACAACAGCCAGTTCCCAAATCGGAACCAGATTATCACTTAATCTATCGTGGAGCTTCCTATCGTCATGGCCTCAACCCCCAATTAGATCGAGAAACCACACCATCAGTAACTCATAAGTTGAGCTTTCGAGGATGTACTTATGTTGTTGGCGCCGATCCTAATACCCAATCGACTGGAATTGTCACACCACAAGCAACTCATAAGTTGAGCTTTCGGGGAAGCACCTATTCTATAAATAGAACTACGCACAGAGAAATTAAAAAGCAAGGTAGTTAAAAACTTGGTGCAAGTCTTTGAAAGTTTACATTTTATTGGCTCATACCTTTCAAATCCAAGAGGCGATGTCTACAATGGGCTATGACGATCGCTAATACTACACTACCGATGAGGTACTAGTGCTATTTATGCCAACTTTTGTTATATTACTTGCAATTTAATGTCATTACAGATTTTATACCCAGCAATATGCGATACCAATGGAGAATCTAGTAGCGATCGCACATCCTCGACTATTGCCTACTGAACTCAATGCTGCTTGATTACGCGATCGCTATAAATCATAACCATTTTAAGAAGTACCTAATACATATACTTTGAGAAATGGTATTAATATATGGCTTTGTCAAAATTCCTAGACGAACAAATAATGTTAAAAAATAAGAAAATATTCTGGAAACTACTGTTGACAAAGTTTATTTTTTATATAAGTGGAGTGGAACTTCCTTGGTAAAAGAGATATCTAGTTAGTTTGATTCTTAACTATTCACTCTTTGGGGAGACGGTTAATCTCCAGAAATAGACAACATATTTTTAAGCTATAAAATTATGTGGAAATCAAAGTTAATATTTAAACTTATACTGTCGGCTGCGGCGATCGCCACTAGCGTACAGCTAAATTCAGCGAGTGACTATGCGATTGCTCAAAGTGCATCTTCCAATCCGACTGTGGAATCTAAGCAACAAAATCAAGCTTTAGAAGATGGCAAGGTTGCTATGGCAGGAGTTGGCATAGGAGCCATTGCAGGCTTACTCATTTCTGGTTTATGGTATCAAAAACGTCGCTACCACAAAATCCAGTCACGTGCCAAGATAAACCGCTTTCGTGAAGAGTTTCTCTGCGGCTCTTTAGCAGATTATTATTTATCTAATTCCAAAACCAATTCTTCACCTACAAATTCTCGGAAAACTTTACCAACACCCACTAAAGAAGAATTCCCTACTTCTGAAGAAACTTTAGTAACGCCAACTAAAGAAGAAATATCCGATCCCTCTACTTCTGAAACAAATAATCTTGCAGCACAACCCACGCCAGCCACAGTATCTAATTTATTATCTGACTCCTACCACAAGTTAATCGAGGAAATTGTCAATACAGCCCTCAACAGTCAAATCAGTTCTAAAGAGTATATATATCGCCAATTATTAGAAAATGTGAGTAGTGGTAATGATGAAATCTTTGAACGCTGTTTGAGCGATCGCTTGCATTTCACCCAATCTGAACTACATAAAGTAATAAATTCTCCGAGTTTATTCCAAAAAGAGACTCCTGAGTTAAAGAAAGCTCGTTTAAATCGTACCTTGAAGGCATTACAAAGTATTCAAGAGGAATGGGAAAAATCCAAAAACAAAAACTAAATTAAGCTTCAGTTAACCCAACTGTGCGAGAAATTCTCACGGACTGAAAAGCAAGAAGCTTTTCAGTCTTGTTACAAAACCGAACTAACATTATTAAATTTATTCATGTGGACGGTTATGATTACTTGGCGCAATTGTTAGAAAAATACAGGCGATCGCACTAAGTTTTTGCAATAGATATGAGGTGCGTAGATGCAGTCAGCCCTAAGCATCGTTATTTTTGTAATGTAATAAAAGTAACTAAAATTAACCGTACTTTCATACCTAATTTAAAGCCAACACGGTTCAGTTAAGAAGAATAGTAGTTTGGGTTGAGCGAAAACAAAACCCAACAAAGCCTTGATAATATTAGGTTTTGTTGCTCAATCCAACCACCCTCAGCGTTGATTTCTTTGAAACCGCGATCGCAATTAAATTTATTGGTGCTGCACTAGATTTATATTCTGTTACGTGAAATCATTGCTGAATAGAACGTAAAACTTCTAATTCATTAGGATGAGTTAAAACTTTGCCTAATGGCTCACTGAAATACACAACTTGATAATTCGGTGCAAGTTCTGTTTGCAATTCCTTCCAAAGACTAATTCCTTCTTCTTCAAAAGCCGCTTCAGCCTCTACACTCAAATCTGGTGAGTTAGCAGGATCTTGCCAATTTAATGTTGCATTGTAAGCAGATGCCCATTTTCTTAAATGGCTAATGGTTTCTTGACTGAGGGGCAGTTTTGCTGGATCGATGTTACCAACTTTATCAGCATCTGCCCACCATAAAGGTTCGCACCCATAATCAGCCATTAGTTTTATCTTTACTGCCATAGCTATTCAGGTGAAATTATGGTACAGAGGCGGGATTTGCTCCGACTATATAACCATTATCGCCCACACTCACTGCTATGTATTGTGTTTGTCCATTAAAAATTACTTCATAGATTTCCCGGCGAGGTTCTATTGTTCCTTGATAACCAAGAAACTTTCCTCTTGTCACAGCAGCTATAACAGCATCAGGGATTTCATTCTGAGAGATTCCACGCCTGGCAAAGTCATCTTGATGTTTATTTAAGATGTGTGCTAATCCGCTACCTCTTCTACCAGCTTTTCCCTGCTCTAAAAATACGATTTTGCCATCGGTTTGCTTGGCAATCCGCACAACTTTTTCTGGACTGTGATTAATACCAGCCTGACATAGTGCCGCAAACAATGCTGCTTTGTCATTATTCATATTTAATTTAGTTCTTTTAAATACTTATTGAAAGAAATATATAAAACTTAATATTAAATCTATGATATTTCATAATTTAATTTTTATCACTAAAGTAAAAAATAGGGTAAAGAGTATACATAACTCCTCACCCCTAAATCTTCTCAATTCAACTCTAATCTAAGCCCCGACAGCTTCCTTTGCAGCGTACAATACCTCAGCGTTAATTTCTTTGAAACCGCGATCGCGCGCAAATTTTTCAGTATTACGCTTCACTTTGCCGCGCACAAATCCCGGAATTTTATTCAATTCTGCTTGACCATCTTTTGTCCAATTCAAATCAGAATCAGCAGAAATTCCTCTAGTAATAACTTCTTTGGTATCATGACCGCCAAAGATTTCTAACAGGTGATCTTCCATTCCCAAAGTGAAGGAATTGTAGATCAAATCTGTAATCTGATTTGTACCTTCGTAACCCATAAATGGTTTGTAACCAATAGGGAAGTTTTGGACGTGGATTGGTGCAGCAATTACGCCACAAGGAATATCTAAGCGCTTACCAACATGGCGTTCCATTTGCGTGCCGAAAATAGCAGAGGGTTCGACACGAGCGATCGCATCCCCAATTGCACCATGATCTTCGGAAATTAGCACTTCATCGCAATACTCACTAACCTGTTCGCGGAACCAGTCTGCATCATATTTACAGTAAGTTCCAGCCCAAACAACATGAATCCCCATTTCTCGCGCCAAAATCTTGGTAATGGCGGCGGCGTGGGTATTGTCACCAAAGACTACAGCTTTTTTACCAGTCAAGTTTTGACAGTCAATTGAACGGGAGAACCAAGCAGCTTGAGATACATGGAGGGTTTGCTCATTGATGAAGTCTTCATAGTCAACTTCTGCACCTTGAGCGTTAATTACCTGCTGAATCTTGCGAATACAACGGGCAGTTTCCACTACACCCATTGGAGTAATGTCTATATAAGGTGTGCCAAATTGTTCTTCCAGGTAACGGGCTGTGGTCAAACCGAGTTCGCGGTAAGGCACTAAGTTAAACCAGGCTTGGGACATCTTCTTCAAGTCATTCACCGAAGCACCTTCGGGAATTAAGGTATTTACCTCAATCCCCAAGTCAGCCATTAGTCGTTTGAGTTCGGTGCAGTCGTGGTTGTTGTGGAAACCGAGGGTGGTAGTACCGATAATGTTCACCGAGGGCTTTGCTGTTTTGCCCTCAGCCAATTCGCCTCGCCTCCGAGCTTTTTCAATGTAGTATTGAACGATTTGATCCAAAGTGCGATCGGCGGCTTGCAGTTCGTTGTAGCGGTAGTGGTTCACATCCGCCAGCATTACGTCTCCTTTCGCTTCCAACTGCGCCCGTTCGACAAAGTTGTGCAGATCCTCTTGCAAAATGCTGGAGGTACAGGTGGGAGTTAACACAATCAAATCTGGGTGTTCCTCGGCATCCTTGCGGACGATGTTATCTACCACCTTCTCTTGGGAGCCGCGTGCCAAAACGTTGCGATCGACGACACTGGTTGTCACCGGAGTAAAATCCCTTTCCCGCGATAGCATGGAGCGCATGACGTTAAAGTAGTCATCACCAATGGGAGCGTGCATGATCGCATGAACATTTTTAAAAGAACTAGCGATTCGCAGAGTGCCGATGTGGGCTGGGCCAGCATACATCCAGTAAGCCAATTTCATGTTTGTGTCTCCCTTTTAAACTCAAATAACTAAGTAAATGGGCGTAAAAAATATAAGATAGAGCTTACCATCAACCCCTTTGGTGCGTAGTTTACCGCCGTAGGCATCGCCCAGTGTGCCGTTGGTAGAGAAGGGGAGAGGTTTGGAGAGAGGTATTATCTTTAATTCAGCCCATTTACTTAATAAGTGCTTGATTATTAAATCGTTTCTGATTTTCTCAAACCTGCTGGCTGAAAAAAAATAAGGTTTGTTGCGGGTTTTAAAGGAGGCGATATGGCTGAAACCTATTTACTGCTTGGGATACAGCTATCAATTTCAACAACATTGCTGGTGATTTTGTAAAAAAATCTTAATGTTCAAACAGAATTCAGAATGAGTCCTGTACCCTCCCCGCTATCAGTGGCAAGTCTGAATCCCCACAAAGAGTGATTCTGATTCCTGAATTCTGACTTCTGAATTCTTCTTCAATAATCTCTTATTCCCTAGTCGGTTGCGTTTTTACCTAATTCGTTAAGATGTACACAAGCTCATTTTCACAACAATTATGGTGAAAACACCCTCCCAGCTTTGGACAATTCCTCCTTTGGAAAATGGCGACAAACTCACCCGCTACGAATTTGAGCGTCGCTATAATGCCACCCCTAACCTGAAAAAAGCTGAATTAACCGAAGGAATTGTCTATATTATGCCTGCTGCCCTGCGTTTCCGAAGTCACGGTCAACCGCATGGTTGGATTTTGACATGGCTTGGTACTTACGAAGCTGCAACTCCTGATGTAGCATTGGGAGTTGAACCTACCGTCCGTTTGGACTTAGATAACGAACCTCAACCCGATGCTGTTCTGTTGATTGAACCGGAAGCAGGTGGTCAAACGCGGCTGAGTGAAGATGATTATATTCAAGGTGCCCCAGAGTTAGTTGTGGAAATTGCTGCTAGTAGTACGGCTATCGATCTTCATGGCAAAAAACAGGCTTATCGTCGTAATGGTGTCAAAGAATATATTGTTTGGCAAGTTTTAGACCAAAAATTGACTTGGTTTTCTCTGGAACAGGGTGAATATCTGGAATTAGTACCTAACAATGAAGGCGTTTTGCAAAGTCGGGTATTTCCAGGGTTGTGGTTAGCGGCGACGGAGTTATTAGCAGGTAATATGCAGGGTGTGTTGAAGGTTTTACAAGCAGGTTTGCAGTCTGCTGAACATGGGGATTTTATCCAGAAATTAGGTAGTTATTAACCCCTTCTAAATAGGGAAAATATCTTATACAAATTCTGTAGTATATATAGTTAATTCAGCAGATATTTCAGGATTTTTTGCAACCATCATAATAATTAATGGCTTTCGTTGTTACATCTAGTGTAATAACAAGATTTTAGTCCTAATTTTGTTCGCGTAGCATCTCGTCAGAGAGGACTAAAGTCCTCACTACAAACCATGAAGGTTTTGACGGTAATTATATTATTTGAATCATCCACTTTTTCAAGAGGAAAAATGCTGCTTCACTACATCTAAGCGGGAACAGTTCCAATAATCAATATGGGAAATAATCAAACCATCAGAGTTAAGACCTAATTCACTCCAACCAGGAATAGAGATCCGTGGCTTCCAAGGTAGAGGAGTATTCCAACTGAGTGTCCACTCAGTTTTGATTGTGTCTCCTAAACGTTGAATATTATGTAAGTCCATCTTGGGATTTAAAAACCAAGTTTCGATAAAATTAATCATTGCTTTGTAACGTTTAACACCACGGAATTTATTCATCGGGTCTTGAAAATAAACCTCTGGGGCATAAATGCTGTAAGTTTGATTGACTGGGAATCTTTGATAGTCTTGTTTGAGGATTTCAACGAGATTCATGATAGATAAATATATCTGTAAATTGGTTGAATATGAAAACTGAAAAACTGAAATTAACCCTCATTCCATAAACGTTCTAACTGACGCCGCCAAGCAGTTAAGACTTCTTCTCGTCCTTGTGAAGTTTGATTGATTTCGCCCATCATTCCTTCGGCGTAAAAGCGTTCTAAGCTTTGCATAGTAGCTTGCAGAGATTGTCCTTGCTGTTTTGCTGCCTGAATAATTTGCCGGATACGGCTTTCAATTAGTTGATTAAAGACATTATCTAATCTAGCCTGATGGAGAGATAAAAGTCGGTTGATTGCATTGGATAAATCTGCACTCACTAAAGTTCCGCTGTGATGTTGAAATACCCCCCAAATTACTCTTTCATACAAAGCGTAACGTACTTCCTGAGTGTCATCAAAGTTGGCTTCTAGGAACTGTTCTAAAAATGGTTGGGCTTCTTGAATAGGGAGAATAGGCAGTAAAACTCGCAGCCAAGTATAATCTTCGGAAAGCAGCACCAACAGCCGAAAAGTAGGAGTGTCTACTTGCCATGATCCAGGAGCAGTCGTAGCAACAGCCGATGTGTCAAATAATTCTGTGAGCGTAGCCGCAATTTCTTCAGGTGTCATAACTTTTTATTTATATATAGCCTCTAGATTAGCGCAGAGGTGCATCAACTTATTCACTAGAATGCTTGCTTGTCCAATCTGAAAACGCAGTGGGGGCGCACAGCTAGGTGTACGCCCCCACGAATGAATGTATTCCACTGAATTGAAATATCTGATTTAAATAAGCGAATTGCTCAAAAATACGATACCGATCGCACATAAAGCAAAGCCAGCAAGGCTGATTTTCCAGGATAAAGTTCGGTTTATCTCTCCCATACCCATCCCAACACCAATTTCTCTGGCACTCATAGCAACGGCAAACAGAGTTAAGGCAATACCTAGTATATAGGCAACTACTGATATTGTTCCTGCACTAACAATAGATTCAGCATTAGCGTAACCCTGAAATAAACCAGCACTGATGCCCACCAGAGCAAGCACCAGAAAGTTTAGTTGATTTGGCATCATCAGCATAGTACCAAAAACAATGGTAGAAATGGCGATGGCTGCGCCAACGCTTTCAGCGAACGCTATTTCTGTGCCTGGTAAATCTAACTGAAATATATGAATTACAATGCCCAAAACTGTTGCCAAGACAAAACATCCAGCGATCGCAGCGCCACTAACAAACACAGATGAGAGTAAGCCAATAGCAACAATACCAACTAAACAATTCAAGCTAATTACTGGATCTGCCAATCCCCAAACAAAGGCTTCCCAGCCGTTAGAGATGTTATGGTCAAATGGTGTTCCACTCAATGAACTCAGTAAGCTCATTAAAATTAAAGCTGCGATCGCCCCAAGATGGCGATCCATGAACTTTGAGGTATTAAGTTCCCCCCAAGCACGGGATTCCGATAGTTTAGTCTTGAACATCGCTATATACCAAATTAGTTTTTAGGTAATTTATACTACCCACCTACCCCAAAAAACTAACGTGGTAATTACGCTAGATCGTACTACCTTCATAAAGTTCTGTAAAGCCGCAGTCGTAGAAAAAGCACTGAATACAGCAATTCGAGCAATCTCTTAGCAAATAGATAAAAAACTTTGCAATTAATAAGTGCATATTTTCTTTTTTATAAATTCGCTAATTAAATATAAAAGGTTATTTTTATATTTTTATGACGATGCTATCAACCAAGTTTTTAATGATTTGGGCATCTGTTTCACTTAAACTTTCCAACTCAATTCTGTTGTTTTCTTGTGGGTTACTAGAATCGCAACTATATATACGACGACTCAAGCCTACGGGACTATTCTCGTAAAATGTTGTATAGAATACACACGCTGCGACATACGATCCAATCGGACTAGGGTGGCTTTTATCAGAACTATAAAGGTTTAATTTTAGATTCGCTTCTTGAATTTTTTGCCAAGCTATTCCCACAGGTGCAACTTTAGCTTTCAGTTCTTGAGCAATGTTCATGTAAGCATCAGTTAATATCTGTTGCGTTTCTGGTTGATTTTGCTTTGCCCAAGTCAAGTAAAACACTGTTTGGGAATTCACTCGCTTAATCTCAGCATCAAACAGAGTAGCGTACTTGTACATTTCCTTGGGATTGTTAATTGGTAAAGTACTTTGTTCTTGCAGTACTACGTAGTCCCAGCGTTTCGCTTTCAAAAGCCTGAGTGCTTCACCACGTTTCCAGTGGCTTTTGAGTGTAGCTCCACCAACCACAACCATTTCAGTTTCCAGCGTTTTAGGTTCTTTCGCTGAAGCAGCCAACTGTTGTGTCAACCAAGGAAGATCGTTGAAATATGTATAGCTGTTGCCAATAAATAAAACTCTGATTGCCTGCTGTTCAGCTACTGTAAAAGAGTTTTTTTGAATCTGCCTTTTTAGCATTTTAAACAAGACAATCATCAGAAAGAGGAATAAAGATACATATACTATGTTGGTTATGTTGGTGTTGCTCATCATCCCTGAAACCTTTGTAGTATAACTTATTCTTGGACAAGATTTTTTTGGGAATAGTTCTGGTTATTGATGAGTATATGAAAGTTTTTCCCAAGATATTGCAAATTTTCTCTGCTTCGACTGGTTTGTTGTGAAGGAGGTACAACTTTGCTGGGTGACACTATATGCAATTGATAAATTTCCCTGCGCGGCTAATCTATACTCACTCTGTGCTTTATCTAAATCTTGTAACTGATCATAATTTATTTATGGTGTGAGCCAGAACTGATAAATCAATATGCACGTGTGAAATTATCACGCAGGATTTTTTTATGAACTTTTATAAAAAATTGGCTGGCTCTGCATAAAACTTGTGCGTCCATCGTAAAGTAAACAGGTACTAGCTTGATGAAGATGAATTGTCGTTTACTTGATCTGGCATTGCCTAACCGTTGTTTAGAAACTACTGCTTATTATTCACCAGAAATCTTCTCTTAATCCCAATGAGAAAATCGTGGACAGCAGAATAATGAATAATTGCTTACCCTGAATTTTTGATTAGATACGAAAAATTTTCAAACTGCTGAAATTCTGACTTAGAAAATTCTTTTTCAAAGAGCAAGACTTTCAGGGTTTAAAACTTGATCGCACACAATCGCGGAAAATTATATTATGTCCAGACTAATTGTTTCTTTACCCCCATTCATAGGCACTTCTGGTTCCGATCTAGTGGTGGGACAAGAGGATAACGCAATCCCAGCAATTGGAATTGAGGTTCTAAAAAACGGAGTCATTGATACTGAAGCAGATAACGATACTATCGAGGGTAGTGGCACCGGGGGCGACGACAGTGACGCTGGTGGCACAGGCACAGGCATTGCTAACAGTGGCATCATCAATGCAGGGAGTGGAGACGATACGATCTCTGGCACAGGCAGTGGTGGTTCCGGGTATAGAAACTTTCAATCTGGTACAGGTATCTCTAACACTCAGGGTGGTTACATTAATGGAGAAGACGGAAAAGATTTGATCAAGGGAACCGGAACGGGAGGTGACGGAAATGGTGGAATAGGCATCCAAAACACTCAGGATAGCCGCATTGATGGAGGATTTGGGGATGACTCTATCGAGGGAACTGGAATTGGAGTATTTGAGGGGAATGCTATAGGAATCTCTAACACTGAGGGCAGCAACATTAATGGAGGAGAAGGGAATGATTCCATCAAGGGAACTGGAATTGGTGGAACTAGTAGTACTGGAGGAGAAGGTACAGGTATCTTCAACAGTGGTGGTAGCAACATTAATGGAGAGAAAGGAAACGATTCTATTGTTGGTATCGGCAAGGGGAGTGATGCAAGCGAAGAACCTTTTAGATCGTACTATGCGGGTAGGGGTATAGGCATCTCCAACAGCAAGGGTAGCACGATCGCTCTTGGGCAGGGAAACGACTATCTCTCTGGCACAGGCACAGGTGGTGCAAGGTTCTACGCTGATAACCCTTTTGGGCAAGGACCAGTGGAGCTTGCACCTGGTGTAGGTATAGGCATTGTTAACAGTGGCACAATCAATTTAGGCGATGGCAACGATACCCTCATTGGCAGTGGCATTAGTCAAGGCACAGGTATTCTTAATACTGATGGCATTATTTATCAAGGGGCAGGAGATGATATCCTTACTGGCTATGGCACCAGCATTGGCATTCAAGGCGGCACGATTGATGGCGGAAACGGTAAAGATGAATTCAAAGCCCGTCGAATTGATGCTAACGGTAATACTGTTTCCAATCAAGGGGGTGCTATTGCCGATGTATTGATTAAGGGTGGAGGTGGCGACGACATATTTGATGTTGGTTACGGTAATGCCACGCTCGATGGTGGATCGGGATCGGATAAGCTAATTCTGTCTAATTTCAAAAGTGATTATATTATTACAGGTACAGGCAGCCCCAACAATTACACCATTAAGCGGGATCAATTTACCTTGAATGTCTTGAATGTTGAGGAAATTGCCTTTAGTGGCGTTCCTCTACAGCAAAATGTACTTGGGACAGTGAATTAAGAATTTTCAACAAATAAATTATCCAATCTTGTGGAGTGGGATGAGGGCTTGAAAATCGCAGCAGTCGGTTATCAGAAGTGCAACAAGAACACTTCACTTTTTGTAGTGCTAAAAATTACCCAAAGTTAGCACTACAAAGAGTAATATCATGTTCGCTTGATTACTTACTAAACCCGAAGAACCCCACCCCGCCAAAGCTACGCTTCGTCTCCCCTCCCGAAGAGCGGGGAGGGGATTAAGGGGAGCCAGTGCGGTCTTGGGGTCTCCCCAAGTGGAGCATCTGGCGTGTGGGGTGCAATGACTGTGGAAATCATAACTAATTAGGCGGACATGATATAACCCTCAAGCCTTGTAATGACTAGTGACTATAGGTATAAATATTTACCATAAGAATAAAAAAATCTAATTGCTAGTAAACAGCCCCGATCGCAATTTTTAGGTAATTAAACCATAGTACCCGGTAGCACAGCTGTGCTGCCCTACGGGGGATTGAAACAAAATCCCTCAATACTTTAGAGTTAATAATAAACTCAACTTCAAAGCGCGATCGCAATGACTGATAAAGAACTCAAACATCTAATTGAGAGTAATGCTAAAACAGTCCAAGCTATGTTAGATGAAATGGCGGAAGCACGACAAGAACGCCAAGAACTCCGAGAAGGAATGCTCCAAATTCAGAATGCAGTAGCACAATTAACGAATATACAAGAGAGAATAACCAATTTACTAATTTCTATTGATGGCGATCGCCCCACAATTCTTAAAAAACTCTCGGCACTGGAAACTAAGCTTGACCAGTTATTGCAGCAAAAGCCAACGGATGAGTTAGGGTAAACACTCATAATAATGCCTAGACGTGTTGAAACAACATTTATTTTCCTGAAACAGTCGATAATGTAAATAAATGTAAAAAAATCTCAGGCAGGATAAAAGCATCTATGCGTGTAATTCCAAAAACTGCTAAAATGCTTTTATTTCAGTCATTAAAAGACTGAAATCCACATTTTGAGCATGGAATGAGCATTTATGGTTAGCAGCGTTAAAACTGCCACTGGTAAGGCTAGGAAGGGTGAAGTATCAGTCAGGTTAGACTCTGGGAATGTTAAGGCTTGTTTCCCGCGTCCTTACTTCCCAGGTGAACCTCACCAAGTGAAGAAAGCAACAGGTATTTCAAAAATAGAGGGATGGGAAGACAAGGCAGGAATACTGAAACGTAGGTTACAGCTAGAGGTAGAGGAGGGAAAGCTTACAAACCCAGATGGAACATTTAACGAAAATAGATTTCGTGAAATTCTTGTAGAGCAAAGGCTTAAACCAAATTTAAAAATAGTAGAGAATGCCACAACGTCAGACGGTCAACTCCCACCTAAACCAGAGTTATCTATTCTTGAGGTTTGGGATATGTATTGTGAGTACAAAAAACCATCCTTGAAAGAAACAGTCTACAAGCTTGACTACTGTAAACGTTACCCAAATTTAATTAAATCAGCAATTAAAGCAGTAGGAGATAAAGACGGCGAAAAAATTAGAAACTGGTTGATAGAAAATCGAAATTTTGAAACAGTTAAAAATCTTTTATCTTATTTATCAAAAGCATACGATAGAGCGATAAAATCTAAGCTTGTTAATTACAATCCTTTTGAGGATATGGCTCAAGATTTACAGCAAGTAGGCTCAAAAGGGAAAAAACATAGTGAAGTAGAAATAGAAAATGATAAAGATGTTTTAGACAAGACAAAAGCTTATACCTGGAAAGAAGCTAAAGACGTACTTTTTTACATAAAGAATAATCCTTATGTTTGTCATTGGTATTTTTTTGTAAAATTTAAATTCTTGACTGGATGTAGAACAGGTGAAGCAATTGCCTTCATGTGGGGAGATGTACTATGGGATAAAAAACAAATTGTTTTTAGGCGAACATATAATGAACGCATTAAAAAGTTTCTTCCCACGAAGAATGAAACTATAAGATTTTTCCCCATGCCTGAAAACGGTGAACTATGGAATCTCTTGAAATCAGTTCCACAAGGTGAGTTAAATGAAATTGTTTTTAAATCAAAAAACAATAGAATTATTTCTGCTAGAACTTTCAACAATACTTGGCATGGTGGCGTTAACGGAACAAAAGGGATTATTCCAAGTTTGATAGAGCTAGGTAAACTATCTAAATACTTGCCACCTTACAACACTAGACACACGTTTATTACTCATCAAGTATTTGATTTAAGTAGGGATGAAAAAATAGTAAATGCATGGTGCGAACATTCGGAAAAAGTCAGCAGAAGGCATTATCAAGATATATCGGACAAAGCTTTGCAAATAAACCCTGACTTACTTGACGATCAGCAAAGTTTACAACGATCAGAAATTGATTTACTTAAACAACAGCTAGCCGAACAGCAAGAGTTAATTAATCGACTAATGGAAAGTAAAGGTAAATAGAGAAATATTTTCCAAACTTCTCCAAGTACAGACTCTAAGTAAATTAAAAACCTCTAGGAATAAGCATCCTAGAGGTTTTTTTGTGTATGCCACCTACACTAAATAACTGATAAACAACTAAAATCACACTCACCTTTGAGATCCATTTTTATGAAAGGTGTGTGTAGCAAGCATTCTAGACACTGCAAAACTATAATTTTATTTTTGGTGGCAGTAACGACGTAGCAGACATACATTCACACTCATCAGCGAATAAATTCCTGTTTCGTAACGCTTTATAAAAAGGTAGGAAAAGTAGGATAAGTAGGTAATTTGGTATGAACCCTTGATTATCCTGTTTTCAGCTTGATACATTAAGTATGCAGTCAATTTCGCAGTTGCAAGCTCATGAAGATTAGTCAATACTTCTCAAAGAAAATCAAAGTAACAGGCTTGATAACATTATGATAAAAGTCTTCATCAGAACTAAAAGCTTTGTCATCAGCTTTTAGAACCCATACATCTGATAAAAATGTCGGGAAATACGTGTATCACCACATTGGAATTAAAGACGCTCAAGCCGACCCTTTTCAAACATCCTCTAGAAACTTTTTAAAGATTTTGTCTATTAAACTTTCGTTCATAAAGTTTTCTAGTAATTTTACTATATTTGTATATTTGTTCACAGAGTATCTTAAGGATTGCCACCCTGGTAAATCATATACTTTTTCTGTTAATAACTTTTTGTAATATTTTTGTATTTTTTCGTATTTACAAAATGGTTGTTCGCGATTTAAAAGATATCTATATTGATAAATACCTATAATGAAATCCTCTTTTTTGACGTTACATTTATTGCCATTCAAACCAACAATTTCATCTATAAACTTTTCAGAATTAGGTGAATTTTGATATTTTTCAATCATGACATTTTTATTGTTTGAGTTAAGATATTTGAACAAGAAATCTTCAAATTCAGAGGAATAAATAAGATCAGTTTCGCCTGTTGTCTCTTCGTTTTTGTTATCTGCATTAAAATCGTACATAAGTATTTCCTCAACTGTATAAACTTAGTCTTCCCATATCAAGCTTGAAAACTCTTACCTGTGATAGATTGGCGCGGATAGGTATAGAGATTCCTGATTCTCACATCTTCTGTGGATGGTGCTGATGGTGTAGCAATGGCGAACAATTCCGGTTAATAGGTGTTAAATCGTTGTAGGCTCTGGATCGCAGGGTCTACAGCCTGACGATGAAAATCAATCGGCACGGACGTGCGAGGTTCTAAAAAAACGTTAAAAATTGTGCCGTAATGGTTTTACCTGGTTGTGATAGCTTTATTGATATCTTTAAAATTTTTCTAATAACGCGCTTTTTGAAAAAACATAAGCTATTTTTGATACAACCTTTATCAATCTGTAATTTTTATGGCAAAGCAAACAAGCATAAAAGAAGTACAGGCAGAAGCAACGTTAGCTTTTTGGCAAACAGCTAAATGTTCTGCTGAATATATAGAAGCTATGCTCAAAAATCCAACATTGGATGGAGATTTAGCCAAGCTACAAGCAGCCTCCCATGTTTTAGAAACTGCTTTTAAACCTGTTCCTAAAAGTTAGAAAATATTAAAGTTTTGTAAAACTATAAATTTAAGGCTAGAGTCAATTTTCTAACCCTAGCCTTAAATCTGTTATATATATATTGCTTTTCAACTATCTGTAGTTTAGACAGAATCTTAGAAATAAAGCACTAATTACTGTTGCCTTCCTTTCTTTTCATCCAGTGCTTTTTGAACGGCATCTCTACAAAACTGTGCTGGATTATCCTGTTTCTGTATTTCTTCCTTCATTTCCTTGGTAGCTCTAAAAGTAACATTTTCAGTTAATTCTTTACTTGGCGGATTGTCAAAGTTTTGAGGATTACCCTTACGGTTAGGCATTGTTGAGAGATGTAAACATAGCTTGTTTCGGCGCAAGCATCGAAATACAGTTTTATTCGGTAGGCAATTTACCCTGAGAAAGTTGTTACCTACCGATACCACTTTTAGCAAATGGTTACTCTATGTTTACACGTTCGGAACTTGAAAGCAAAACTATTCAAGAGTTACGTGATTTATGCCGTCGTTATGGTTTAAAACCAACTGGTAACGCTGGATATAAGACTAGCTACGTTACTTCACTTATAGCCTTTCCTGCGATCGCACTTAACCAGATGCAAGAAGGTAGGGGATTAAGACGGTTAAGTTTTGAAGCTTTCCAAAATATCGGCGCTGCACTCGATCAAATGAATTCTCCAACTGATGAACAAGCAGCGCTTATCAAAATCACGATGGAAAGACGTTCACTTCATCCGCCTCAATCATGGGAACAGCAAAAGCTTCTCAATCTCTACATAGCTAAACAAAAGCTAGAAGAGGTGATGTATTTACTTGCTGAGTAGATAGGTTAAGAATTTCAAGCTAATAGCAAAAGACCTCATGGGAGGTCTTTTTTTTTGTTTGTGTCCGAAGTTCTCCAAGTAGTTCTTAGAGAAACTAGAACATAATCAACGTATAGATAATATTTTTGTACTACTTTCTCTCATTCTCAATAGTGGGTGATAATGACTCTCGCTGTGGTCTGAATTATGCCTAAAATGCCCTAGAACCTAGTACTGGCAAGAGCATGATGGAATCTACCAGTAATTAAAAATAAACCCCCTAGTGGCAAAAACGGCTGTAACCCTTGTGTGGTGGGGAGTGAGTTAGACTTAAAGTATTACTTGGAGTTTTTTTGAGGTTAAAAGTGTGTGAGCGTTTATTGAGCATCAACAATGAGTATATATTAATACTTATTCTTGATGCTTAATTACTTAAATTATGGTATTTGAGCATTAAGTGAGCATTTTCTGAAAAATAAACTCTCAAAGCATAGGTTTTTTGTTTGTATGCGTGTAATTTTAATGACTGGCAAAGGCGGCGTGGGCAAAACTTCCGTCGCTGCTGCAACTGGACTCCGTTGCGCAGAACTAGGCTATCAGACGTTGGTTTTAAGTACAGATCCCGCCCACTCCCTCGCAGACAGTTTTGATATGGAACTGGGACACGTACCCCAAAAAATTCGCCCAAATCTCTGGGGTGCTGAACTGGATGCGCTGCAAGAACTGGAGGGAAACTGGGGTGCTGTGAAACGTTATATTACCCAAGTTTTACAGGCAAGGGGTTTAGACGGCGTACAAGCGGAAGAATTGGCGATTTTACCAGGAATGGATGAGATTTTTGGTTTGGTAAGGATGAAACGCCATTACGATGAAGGTGAGTTTGATGTCTTAATTATCGACTCAGCCCCCACCGGCACAGCACTGCGTTTGCTGAGTTTACCTGAAGTCGGTGGCTGGTATATGCGCCGTTTTTACAAACCATTTCAAAACATCTCGGTGGCACTTCGACCCCTAGTTGAACCTTTGTTTAGGCCAATTGCCGGTTTTTCGCTACCTGATAAAGAAGTAATGGATGCACCTTATGAGTTTTATGAACAAATTGAAGCTCTGGAAAAAGTATTAACAGATAATACTCAAACCTCAGTGCGTCTTGTTACTAATCCCGAAAAAATGGTGATTAAAGAGTCTCTCCGTGCCCATGCTTATCTAAGTTTGTATAACGTTGCAACAGATTTAGTTGTGGCGAATCGGATTATTCCAAGTGAAGTTCAAGATCCATTTTTCCAACGCTGGAAGGAAAGTCAGGAGCAATATCGCCGAGAAATTCATGATGATTTTCACCCTCTACCTGTGAAAGAAGTTCCCCTATTTTCTGAGGAAATGTGTGGATTGGCTTCATTAGAACGCCTGAAAGAAACTCTTTATAAAGATGAAGATCCAACTCAGGTTTATTACAAAGAAACAACTCTTAGAGTAGTGCAAGAGGAAAACCAATACAGCTTAGAACTTTACTTACCTGGTATTCCTAAAGACCAAGTTCAACTTAGTAAAACTGGAGACGAATTAAACATCACTATTGGCAACCATCGTCGTAACTTAGTTTTGCCACAAGCCTTAGCAGCACTACAACCAGCCGGAGCAAAGATGGAAAATGACTATCTAAAAATTCGCTTTGCTGACATCACAAAAGTTTAATTTTGTTGAAGGTTACTCTGTCAACAAAAACTTAAAACTAAAAAGCAAGAATTTTCTCTTGTAGCTAGTACAGACGCAATCTTTTTAGCGTCTGTTTTTATGATGTTTTGGTAAATTTTTATAAAAGCAAAAAAAATATTTTTATTAATGATTTGACCGTAGTTTTACTGAAGACAAAATGATCAAATAAATTTCACAATATCTTTAGATTTAATTATGCCAGTTTTCAAATTATTAATTTATTTTGCTATAAACAATGACCTCCAACCCTGAACAAGATTTGCCCTTATATCGTCATGAAGAAAGTTTACTACGCCGCATTACAAACCGTATCCGACGCAGCTTAGAGTTGGAAGAAATTATCACAGTGACAACGGCAGAAGTGCGATCGCTATTAAAAACTGATCGAGTGATGATTTATAAATTTCATCCCGATGGTAGTGGTCAAGTGATTGCTGAATCAATTAATAAAAATTGTTTGCCGTCGCTACTGGGGCTAAATTTTCCCTCCGATGACATCCCATCCTATGCCCGTGAACTATTTCTCAAATCACGGGTGCGTTCTGTTGTAAATGTTGACACTAAAGAGATTGGTCAAATTCACCTGCGTGACTTGGAGAATGGAGAAACTATATCAGAGGAGATTCGTTACCGCCCTGTAGACCCCTGCCATATTGAATACTTAACGGCAATGGGCGTAAAATCTTCTGTAGTAGCGCCTATTCTCTATCAAAATCAACTTTGGGGAATGCTGGTGTCTCATAATTCCCAAGCGCGTTCAATTTCAGAATATGAACTAGAAGCCATACAAATGGTAGTCGAGCAACTGTCAATGGCGATCGCTCAAAGCACCCTTCACACTCAAGTTCGCAAAACAGCCGAACGAGAAGCGATCGTTAACCGCATTGCTACCCTACTACATTCACTACCGACGATTGTTTTACAACCTGCCCTAGAAGCGGCTGTTGCTGCCTTTGATGGTGTTGGTGGCAGGCTTTGTATTAGAAATGAAGCTCTTGATTTCCACAATGGCAACGTCACAAGCTTAACAGAATGCTTAATACCAGGAAATACTTGTATCAAGCTTTATATCTGTGGACAGCAACCTGTAATGCCAGAACAAACTATATATCCACTGATCGAGCAATATAGTATCTGGCAGGAACACTACAAGGTTACTAACTACGATGTTTGGGCAATTTCAGATATACATAACACTCCTGGCTTGCGAAGTTTGCAAGTTGCTTTTCAACCAACTAAAATTCGCAGCGTGTTGATGATCCCACTCCAGTATCGTCAGCAGTTGTTAGGCTATTTAAGTATTTTCCGCAATGAAGTAGATACAGAAACTTTATGGGCGGGGCAGCATGAGTGCGATCAAAGGCAACAGTACCCCCGGCGATCCTTTGAGGTTTGGCGCGAATCTAAAAAAGCACAAGCTCAACAATGGACAATTGAAGAGATTGAACTGGCTAGAAACCTCAGTAAACATTTTGCTTCCGCAGTTCAGCAGTATGAACTACACCAACAAGTACAAGTTTTCAATGAAAATTTAGAAAAACAAGTTAGAAGACGCACTGTTGAGTTACAACGCACAGCTGAACAAGAACAGGCTGTGTTTAAAGTTATTGCTGAGATTCGAGAATCTTTGGATACAAATACGATTTTTCAAACCACAACTAAAGAAGTTTGTCAATTAATCAAAGCCGATCGCGTTTCTGTTTATCGTTTCGATTCTAATTGGGGTGGTGAATTTGTCGGAGATTTTGAAGCTGCTAGTCCATACTGGTCGAATGAGTCAGAACTAGGTATTAATACAATTTGGAATGACACCTACTTACAAGATACAGAAGGAGGACGTTACCGCCACAATGAAACATTTGCAGTTGATGACATCTACAAGATGGGGTTTACTCAGTGTCATATCGACAATCTAGAGCAGTTTCAAATTTACGCTTTTGTGCTTGCGCCGATTTTTGTTGGGCAAAAACTTTGGGGTTTACTAGCAACTTATCAACACACTGGCCCTCGGCAATGGAAAACTTCTGAAGTTAACTTTCTCAGTCAGATTGCGGCCCAAATGGGTGTTGCACTTCAGCAAGCTGATTTACTCTCTCAGACACAACAGCAGACATTAGATTTGCAACAAGCAGCAGAACAACAACGGGTATTGTTTGAAGTTGTGGCGAAAGTTAGGGAATCTCTTGACCTAGATGCGATTTTTCAGACAACTACCCAAGAAATCTGTAAATCACTACAAGCGGATCGAGTTGCAGTCTACCGCTTTGAGGCTGATTGGAGTGGTGAATATATCGCCGAGTTTGTGGGTGGTAACTGGTTAAAGTTAGTAGGTTCAGATACCAAGACAGTTTGGCAAGATAGCTATTTACAAGAAACCCAAGGTGGGCGATATCGTCACAATGAAACCTTTGTAGTCGATGACATTTATGGAGCTGGCCACTCTGAATGCCATGTTACGGCTTTAGAGCAAATTCAAGCAAGAGCTTATGCGATCGCACCTATATTTATCGGGCAACAGCTATGGGGCTTGCTAGCAGCTTACCAAAATTCTGCACCCCGCCATTGGGAAGCCTCGGAAATTAAATTTATTACTCAAATTGCCAATCAGCTTGGGGTTGCACTCAAACAAGGGCAATTACATAATCAAACCAAAGAACAGACTCAAAAGCTAGCTCAAGCTTTGCATGATTTACAGCAAACTCAAACCCAACTGATCCAAACTGAGAAAATGTCCTCACTAGGTCAACTGGTAGCTGGCGTTGCTCACGAAATTAATAACCCCGTGAACTTCATTTATGGCAACATCAATCATGTCAACGATTACACCCAAGATTTGCTTAGTATACTAGAACTCTATTTACAGAATACTCCCAACCCTAGTCCCGAAATTAGCGATCGCGCCCTTGAGATTGACTTAGAATTTATTATGGAAGATTTGCCCAAAACTCTGTCTTCCATGAAAATTGGGGTTGATCGCATCCGGCAGATTGTCTTGGGTTTACGGAATTTCTCTCGCCTTGATGAAGCAGAAAAAAAACCAGTTGATATTCATGAGGGGATTGATAGCACCTTGCTAATTTTGCAGCATCGCTTGAAAGCAAAACCAGAAAGTCCGGCAATTACATTAATCAAAGAATATACTAACCTTCCTTTAGTGGAGTGCTATGCTGGGCCGCTAAATCAGGTATTTATGAATGTTTTAAGCAATGCGATCGATGCTTTAGAAGACTACACAGAATCTCAATCAAAACCTCATAACGGCGAAATTACTATCCGTACTGCTCTTGGAAAACTTGAAGGCAATATCAAAAGTGTAGTAATTCGCATTGCAGACAATGGGCCAGGAATACCCGAATCCCTGAAGGCAAGAATCTGCGATCCATTTTTTACAACTAAGCCAGTGGGAAAAGGCACTGGCTTGGGGTTATCAATTAGTTACCAGATTGTCGTAGATAAACACGGCGGTGTGCTTAAATGTGATTCTCAGCTGGGGTTAGGTACAGAATTTTGGATTGAAATTCCGATTAAACAAATTCGTCATTAGTCATTTGTCATTAGTCATTTGTCATTGGCAAAGACTTTTACCTTTAAGTGAAGTGCATTAACCGATCTCAGACTCTTTGAAGAAGTTGGGGATCTAAATCAGGGTTAAATAACATTTCATCCTACAGTAATTGGATTTTTATTTGATAAATAACCTCTAACTTCTAAGTTGCACCGGCATAGCTAAATAGGTCATTTTCAAACCACCCAATGGTGTAAAAATGACTGGAGTTAGGCTTTGATTTAAATGCATTTGAATTTCGGAGGATGGCAACTCTTTCAAGCCTTCCATCAAGTATTTAATATTAAAAGCAATTTCAATATTTTCCCCAGAAATTTGTGCTGGCATCGACTCTCTACCACTGCCCACATCTTGAGCTTCACAAGATAAAGTAATTTCTTGAGCTTCGCTATCAATACTGAGCTTGACAATATTATTTTTCTGATCGGCTAAAACAGCAATCCGTTCCAAAGTGCTGACAAATTGTCGCCGTTCAATTGTTACTTGTCGCTCAAATTGGCGGGGAATTAATTGTCGATAAGCAGGATATTGCCCTTCTAATGTGCGACTAGTCAAGCGTTGATTTTGCCATGCAAACACAACTTGACCTTGATCGAAATATAAAGCTACAGGTTCATCTGATGAGGCGCTATGAGCTAACATTCGTTGAAGTTCGCGTAATGCTCTTGCTGGTACTGTCACTTCTAGTTGACTAGTTCCGCCTAGAGGACGCTCGTTGCTAGTTTCTACGACTGCGAGGCGATGTCCGTCTGTAGCTGCAAATTCTAGGGTGTCTTGTTTAACTGTTAAATGCACACCAGTGAGTACTTGCTTGGTTTCATCAGCACTCGTAGCAAACAATGAACCGCGTAATCCCTCAATTAATGCAGTGGTGGTGAGATGGATTACTTCTGTATTTTCAATTATAGGTAGTTCGGGAAATTCTTCCGGCCCCATTGCTCGGACTTGGTAATGTCCACTTTTGGGTGTGAGTGTGACTATTAAACCTTCTCCACCAGATGTTGCACCTGTCACGGCTGATTCATCATCTAGAGTGATTTCGCCTTCTGGAAGACGAGAGGTGATGTCTACAAGTAACTTAGCAGGAAGTGCGATCGCCCCACTTTGCCATACCTCTGCGTTAAAGCTGGTGCGGATTCCCAAACTGAGATCGAAAGCTGTTAAGCTTACTTGGTTGGTTTCAGCATCCGCTTGTAACAGCACATTGGCAAGTACTGGATGAGTTGGTCGTGAAGGTACTGCACGACTAACAAGTGAGAGGTTTGTACTGAGATCGCTTTGGGAGCAAACTAATTTCATAAGTCAGATGCAGCTAGTGAAAGATATCCTAACATCCTTATGTTTATAGGCGATCGCTAACGAAGTTGCTTAAGAGGTTGTTTGAAAAGTAGTTAGCTGTGATTTTAGGCACTTGTTGATTCCCTAATCCCCTTAAAATCTGAGTTCAAAATGCTTATCCAAACCGTATTGAGCTTTAAGGGGCTATTTTATCGTAAAAGTTAAGGCAAAGGCGATGGCTCATCCCATTTATTATTTGATGGGTGAATAAGTTTGTAGTAAGGACTTTAGTCCTTGATTTGAGTGCTAAAGCGCTTACTACAAACTCAGCAAACTTAATGGATTACTAGAAAATTCCATAATGTCTATTGCAATTATAGTTAGGCAAGTTTACCTTGTGGAAAACTTGTGGAAAACTACTTGAGTTTTTCCACAAGGTAATTATACTTAAATAAATTTTGACTGTAGAATATCAAGTTTTCCCCAGTTTTTTGCACAATATAAGTTAAATTTAATCAATTTTTAGACGTTACTTAATATTCTTGACTAATTCTTCAGCCGTCAAAATTCATAATTCAGACTGCTGCTTGTGGAAAACTTAAAATAAATCTTCAAGATGGTTTTTGAGAACGGCTAGTCATATTGATGCGATCGCTCAGTTGGCGGATTGTTTGTGCTAAAGTGCGATCGCTCTCCTGGAGTTGGGTAATTTTATCGCAACTATAGATTACCGTTGTATGGTCTTTACCACCAAACTCCTCACCAATTCTCGGCAAACTCAAAGCTGTGTGTTGGCGCATGAGATACATTCCTAATTGACGCGCCCAGCTTATCTCTCTTCGTCGCGAGTTACCTTTGAGGTCATCTATTGAAACATCAAAATTATCCGCCACAACTTTTAAAATTGCTTCTGGGGTTGCTGCCATTTTTTCATTAGGCGGTTCTAAAACTGGTGTGATATTTTCCACCGTCATTGGTAAACCCCAAATAGAAATATAAGCCACCGCCCGAATTAAAGCTCCTTCTAATTCTCGAATATTAGAAGTATAGTTAGAAGCAATATACTCAATCACATCGCGGGGAAGACTAATATTTTCATCCTCAGCCTTTTTCTGCAAAATTGCCATTCTCGTTTCTAAATCCGGCTTTTGGATATCGGCAATTAAGCCCATAGAAAACCGAGAACAAAGACGTTCTTGCAAGCTAGGAATTTGGTTAGGTGGACGATCGGAAGCAATGACAACTTGTTTACCAGCTTCATGTAGAGTATTAAAAGTATAAAAGAATTCCTCTTGGGTATATTCCTTTCCTTCAAGAAACTGAATATCATCAACTAATAAAACATCAGCCGCCCGGTAATGCTCTCGAAAGCTTTGCATACTATCCTTACGGATGGCTGTAATTAAATCATTAGTAAACTGCTCAGTAGAAACATAAAATATTTTACAATTAGGAAAAATTGCATAGCGATAATGACCAATAGCTTGCATCAGATGAGTTTTACCCAAGCCGACACCACCGCATAAAAATAAAGGGTTAAACTCTTTACCTGGAGATTCTGCAACTGCTAAAGAAGCAGCATGAGCCATACGATTGTTAGCACCAACTACAAATCGCGAAAAGACGTATTTAGAGTTTAAGTCAGTAGTTTTATGATTGTGATTAGCAACAGGTTCAGAAATACTGCTGGAATTTGGTGATTCCCAAGCAACCTCTCGTTCACTAAAATGAGAAACTTCATCACCTTGAGCAACGGTAATATAAATTCCCACCGGATGGCCAAGAATATCTTGGACTACATGAGCAATGGTATTGATGTAATACTTCTGTAACCAATTACGAGCAAATGGGTTAGGAGTGCGGATAACCAAGCAATTATTTTCTAATCGCTCTGCACTAGCAGTTTTGATCCAAGTTTCAAAGGTAGGTCGGGATAGTTCAAGCTTTAGGCGCTCTAGTACCTGACTCCACAGACTTTCTATGGGAATTTCCATTATCCACCACCTTTGCTGCTAATCGTCACAATAGAAGAGAAAGCACTAATTTAGCATTGAGACACGCTAGACCTAAAATAAGCTTTTAAGTTGTAAGCAAACTGAGTGCTGAGTGCTGAGTGCTGAGTAAAGCAAAAATTTATCAGAGCTTTTGTACTCAGTATATGTCTCGTCCCTTTATTATGAGCGGTCTTTTAACTCAGCACTCAGCACTTTTAACTCAGCACTCTCATTGACACGGAGAAGCAACAACACATGAAGATAACAAACCATCACTCAGCGCCCAAAAAGATTGAAACCAGGGGCTTACCCCATAGGTTGTGGATGCTCTCATACGGGGTAGCAGTGGTGTTCCTGGGGAGCTGCTCTCTTCTACCTGCTAGGACTGTTGATAATCAGCAAAGCGATACTCAAGCCCAAAACACAACACAACCTAATCCGGTAATTGTCCCCCCGCAGATTTTCTCTTCGTCTGGAGATCCTAATTTTGTCGTGAAAGTAGTGCAACAGGTGGGGCCTGCGGTAGTTCGCATTGATTCTTCCCGAACAATCACTTCTCGTGTACCAGACGAATTTAACGATCCATTTTTCCGGCGGTTTTTTGGAGAGGGAAACCCACGGTCTAGACAAAGGGTAGAGCGTGGTAGCGGCTCTGGATTTATTATTAATTCTTCAGGGCAGATTTTGACTAATGCCCATGTGGTAGATGGTGCTGATAGAGTGACTGTCACACTCAAAGATGGCCGAACTTTTGATGGGAAAGTACTTGGTGAAGATCCGGTAACTGATGTGGCTGCGATTAAAATTGACGCTAATAATCTGCCAACTCTAGCTGTGGGTAACTCCGATACCTTGCAACCAGGAGAAGCAGTAGTAGCTATTGGCAACCCGTTAGGCTTGAATAATACCGTCACTTCTGGGATTATTAGTGCCACAGGTCGTTCTGGTAGCGATATTGGTGCTAGTGACAAGCGGGTTGATTACATCCAAACGGATGCAGCGATTAACCCTGGTAATTCTGGTGGGCCATTGCTTAATGCTCGTGGACAGGTAATTGCGATGAACACAGCTATTATTCGCGGCGCTCAAGGTTTGGGATTTGCTATCCCTATTAACACTGTACAAAGGATTGCCCAGCAATTAATTGCTACAGGTAAGGTGGATCATCCTTATTTGGGTGTGCAGATGGTGACACTGACACCAGAAATTAAAGAAAAGATAAAAAATGGAGCAGGCGATCGCTTAAATCTTACAGCAGATGAAGGCGTTTTGCTGGTTGAGATTGTGCCGCGATCGCCTGCATTTGTAGCTGGACTACGAGTCGGTGATGTAATTAAAAGCATTAACAGCCAGCCTGTTACTAAAATTGAAGAAGTACAAAGGCTAGTAGAAAAGAGCAAAATCGGTACTAAATTACCCATAGAAGTGGAACGCAATGGGCAAATTGTCCAAGTAGGAGTTCAACCTGCTCCTTTGCCTGTTAGACGTGAAGGATGATGTTAGTCATTTGTCATTTGTCATTTGAAAAATAACTGACATACTATGCCCCATGCCCCATGCCCCATGCCCAATGCCCCATTACCTAAAGGAGCTTTATCATGACTGAATTAGCGCCAATAATTCAATTAGGCAATCCAACATTGCGCCAAAAGGCTGCTTGGGTTGAAAATATTCAAGATGAGCAGATCCAAAAATTAATTGAAGATTTAATCGCCACTGTTGCCAAGGCTAACGGTGTGGGAATCGCTGCGCCTCAAGTAGCACAATCCTATCGTTTATTTATTGTGGCTTCCCGTCCTAATGCCAGATATCCCAACGCCCCGGAAATGGAACCTACTGCCATGATTAATCCCAAAATCATTGCTCATTCAACTGAAGTTGTCAAAGATTGGGAAGGTTGTTTAAGTGTTCCAGGAATTAGGGGGTTAGTTCCTCGCTATAAATCTATTGAAGTCGAATACACTGACTCTGAAGGCAACTTACAAAAACAAGAATTAACCGATTTTATCGCTCGGATTTTTCAACACGAGTACGATCATCTCGACGGTATCGTATTTGTAGATCGCCTAGAGAATACTCTCGATATGATTACCGAGCAAGAATATCAACAACGAGTAGTTAACAAATAAATAAGAGTGGGGAGTAGTGTATTAATGACAAATGACAAATTTAAGCGTGTGATTCGCAAACTTGCTCGCCCCGCCATAATTGATATAGCCGAGTTGCTGGCATTGTCATATATAAAACATCACCATCACTGAGATTGGTTTCTAATAAATCCCAACCATGAAGAGTTTGGTGATTTGTTTCTACGTACAAAGGTACACAATCAGCAGACATCGCAACATCTTTTACCCATTGACCGCAAAAGACGTGTGAAGCTGTAATTACAGTGGCAAAAGCTACCCAAAGACTATCGGCTGTGATGCCATTGCCCAGGATACGTCCCCCTAGCGCAGCAGCAGCAAAAGCTGGCGCTGCTAATTCAGCCGGACTCAGCACTGCATCGAAGCCAAATAGCTGTTGGGCTATGCCAGCAAAATCAGGATCGCCATAATGAACAATCACCGGAATACTGGGTGCCAAACCTTTGGCTTTGAGGGCAATTTCCAAATTGGTAGCATCATTGCTAGTAACAGTAATCACTGCGGCAGCAGAGTTTATATTGCTAGCTTTGAGTATTGTGCGGAAGCTGGCATCACCCTGAATCACAGGGATACCGAGTTCGCGGGCGGTGTTGATATATTTACTGTTGGAGTCGGGTTCAACGACGACAACTTCATGTCCGCTGGCGTGGAGTTGCTGAACAATTCTCACCCCAATACCACTTAAGCCACAGACAATGTAGTGCGATCGCTGGGGAATTCGGGCTGCATCCCAAAATTGCTTAAAGCGGCTGCCTAAGACAAAATCGGTGAGCATGGCATACCAAATACCAATCACCACTGCTCCAATCAGCATCATCACAACAGTAAATAACTTAATACTGTTAGGAGCATTTTCTACTACTTTGTCATTACCACCCGCTCCCGTAATCATGCCTACAGAAAAATATAGAGCATCCACAGGAGACAAACTCAACTCAGCCGACATATAGGTGAATGTAGCGATCGCAATAACCGTCAATAGTGCAATAGCACCCACCACTACCGATCGCCCGTGTTCCTGAAACTGCCTAAAATTAGTCATAACTTTTAGCAGTTTTCTAATCAACGATCTCCGGGGGGAACGGATGCGGGGTTGTGTACCAATAATTATGCGATCGCCTACTTGGATTTCTTGGCCAGCTATGACAGCTGATACCAAATCCATCTCACCTTTAACTGGTAAGTAATAAATTAGCATCCGCGATCGGTCTTCCCACAATTCACTCAGCTTTAAACCTCTCCAGAAGTGGTTTTCATCGATGTATTCTTCGTGAATTGGCCAAGTTTGCTGAAATAATTTGATTTGTCCGATCGCTCGGTTTCCCAGCGCTGCAAAGGTGAATACGGGTGCTGCTAATCCGACAACACTCATACTCAAATGGTCTGGCAAACTTTGATCTAGGCGCTCTCCTAAATTTGTATTATAAAAACGGTTGATAATCCGAATCTGGGGATTCAGCACCCGCGCTTGCATCATAATAGATAAATTCAGAGCATCTTTAGATCCAGCGATGACTAAAGTGTGTGCCTGTTGAATTCCTGCTGCTGTTAGGGTAGAAGCTGCTTGTAAATCTCCAACAATCACATCTCCTGCTGTTTCGCCGGGGATAAATTGGTGATGAATGCCAACAACGAAGGCTCCCTGATGTCTCAGCAGACGAAAGGTTTTATATCCGGTACGTCCTAAGCCACAAACAATAATTCTGGGTTTCATGAAACGGCAGCATCTTTTACAGGTAGGGCTGCATTTCTAGTTAATTATCAATATTGTTGCTTACTTTCCTGGAATATAACTGTAGCTGACAACACGATTGTTTCAATTAGAGGCAGAGAGCGGGGAGAGGAGCAGGGGAGAAGTTGCGGTAAGTTTTTCCCCTCTGCCTCTTTGCCCCTTTTTCCGCTCAAGCTTGTGAGAAATGGAGAGCAAGCAGGGTTTGAACAGGCAATAAAATAATCTAGAAAAATATGGCAATTTTTGTAGGTTGTGATACGCTATCTGCTTGAGAAGTGTGGAGGAGCCGAAAATGACTAAGCTGCGGGTGGGGTTACTGTTTGGCGGTCGTTCGGGAGAACATGAAGTTTCGATCAAATCAGCACGGGCGATCGCTAACGCCTTGAGTGCAGAGGAAAATGCTAGTAAGTACGAAATATTGCCTTTTTACATCCAAAAAAATGGTCACTGGCTGGCAGGAGAAGCACCCCAAAAGGTTTTAACCACCGGCAATCCGCTACTGGAATCGGCAGAATCAACATCTGTTGGAAATCTGACATCCAACCCTCAAGCCCAAACTCTGAGCAATTGGCAATCTCCCTCTCAAGTTGCCCAAGTAGATGTTTGGTTTCCCATCCTCCACGGCCCTAACGGTGAAGATGGGACAATTCAAGGGTTACTCACCTTGATGCAAGTCCCCTTTGTCGGTTCTGGGGTGTTAGGTTCGGCAATGGGAATGGATAAAATTGCCATGAAAATGGCTTTTGAGCAAGCGGGATTACCCCAGGTAAAATACAAGGCGGTAACTAGATCGCAGGTTTGGTCTAATCCTTGCGTATTTCCGAAACTGTGTGATGAAATTGAGGCAACATTAGGTTATCCAGCTTTTGTCAAGCCTGCTAATTTGGGTTCATCGGTGGGTATTGCCAAAGTGCGATCGCGCCAAGAATTAGAAGCTGCTTTAGATAGTGCTGCCAGTTACGATCGCCGACTAGTTGTAGAAGCTGGAGTAGTCGCTAGAGAAGTTGAGTGTGCCGTTTTAGGTAACGAGCAACCCCAAGCCTCTGTCATTGGAGAGATTACTTATGACAGCGATTTTTATGATTATGAAACTAAATATACTGAGGGTCGAGCAGATTTACTGATCCCCGCACAGCTTCCAGATGCGATCGCTCGTCAAATTCAGGACATGGCTTTGCAAGCTTTTGCCGCTGTTGACGCTGCTGGGTTAGCAAGGGTAGATTTTTTCTATGTGGAAGCAACACAAGAAGTATTTATTAACGAAATCAATACGTTACCAGGCTTTACTGCGACGAGTATGTATCCTCAACTCTGGGCCCATAGTGGAGTCTCCTTTCCAGAATTAGTAGATCGGTTAATTCAACTTGCTCTTGAAAGGCATTCTCCTAGCTGACAGAGGAAATAAGCGAACTAATTTTAGATTATTACGGTAAAAAGTCACGATAAATACAGAACTTTGGCAAAAATTAGCCAGATTTTGTAACTTATGTTTTACAAAAAAGCTACTAAAATCTCAACTTTGTTACGGATACCTGATGCTTGACTCCTCCAGTACAATTTATTGACTAGAGGGGTACAAATCTGAAAGTAATCATGGAAAAAAGTCAGAGTGTACAGCGCGAGCGAACCCAATTAAAAAGGGCTACTCCAGAGCTGACAAACAGGAAATCGAGACTAAGAAACAGCTCGAATGTTCTGATATATCTGGTTGCACATCATCCTTGGCTATTGTTGACTGGGTGTTTAGCCATGTTTCTGGGAGGTGGCACCTTTGCCTTATATAGCTTAGGTAATGCTGGCCCCGTACCACAAGAAGAACCAGAAAAAATCCCAGTTATAGTTGAAGAACCAATCAGTCCGCCCTCTGAGAATAGCAATCCTACACCTTTATGGATGATTGCTGCGATCGTTCTCAGTTGTGGTGGTGGTTCATTGCTGATTTTCCGAATGCTTAACCGCACCAAGCAACCGCAAAAAGTTCAAAAACAGATTAATCGCCATCAGGTACGCTTGGCACAGAAGCATCACCAAAAATTGGAACCAAATCTTCCCAAGAGTCAGCCAATTTTTGTGCCACAGCCACAACTAATGCCCCTTATGCAGATGCAACCTAAAACAAAGCATCTGGTAACTGTTCTCCCAGCAGAACATAAGCACCACCTGGATACGCGCACAGAACCCTTAGCAGACTTGATGGATCTTCGTAAAAATAGTTCATTGTCTGCTATTTTACGCCAGTATTAATACTACGTAAAGTAAAACCCCGTTAAACTAATACTTTTTGCCAATTAGCTTGGCTTAGATTCCCGACTTTATTTAAGAAGTCGGGAATCTTGTTATATAGCGGTTTGACTACTTTTAAAAAGTTAGATATGAGCAATTAGAAAATTTAAAAACTTGCCAAAATGGCAACCAGCTTTTGATGATTCAAGTTAAATTGTATGAAGATAAACGACTTCAAGGGTTTGATTATCAGGGGCTACCACCTAAGCAAATTCCTTTTGTAAAACACTATTTACTAAGTGATTTACAAAAACAAAAAGCTATCTATAACAATTATTTGCAGAGTATTTATCTCAGTAAATAAATTCAATAATCAGGTTTGGCATTTGCTGCAACAGGAATATTAAATGCGTGCAGGCGTTGTTGAACTACGCATTAGCCCCCAACTAACGGGTAACGTCTGTATACATTCCTGTTCACTTCAGCAGCAAATGGTAGAGTGGGAGTTTGAAAGCTGACTGATATGCTTCCTCCCACTCTCTTTTTATCGAAATAGAATTCAGGAGTCTGAATTCTTCTTTAGAAGTTAGTATCTTGTAAAAACTCAAGAATCGTTTTATTCAACACCTCAGAAGCGCCAGTTGAAGCATCATGACAGCAGTTAGATAAAATCTGTAATTTGGAATTGGGGATATGTTGATGTAATTTTCTACCATGACTAGCAGGAAACCAACTATCTTGCTCACCCCACAAAACTAATGTAGGACACTTAATTGCACTCAGATTATTTTGAATTTTGGTGAGCATATTGGGCTTATTTGCTTGCCAATTCTCAATTTCTCGCGCGGCTATTTGTAACTCTTCAGCAACTTTTGCGATCGTACCAGGCAATTCAGTAAACGGGTAAGTTATCCAATAGATATCTTCCTGCGTCAAGATTGAGGGATCGAATAATACCCTACGTCTTTCTATTGCCATAACTTCTCTAAATAGAGGTGCAAACAGATATGTCAGACGTAACGAGTCAATTGTTTGCATTATTTCTAGGGGCGTTTTGGCAAGCAACCACATAGACCAATGGGGTAGCTGTTCGGCAAAAACAGGTATGTTTACTACTATCAGCCGTCCGATTAACTGCGGATTTTCTTGAGCAAGAGCAAGGGCAACTAATCCCCCCAGAGATTCGGCCACAATCACTGCGGGTTCATCACATAATGCCTGAATAATTCTTTGAAACTCAATAACTTGATGACCATTGTGTTCTCTACGAGACAATGGTTTTTCGGAAAAACCAAAACCTTTAGCATCAAAACAAATTACTCGGTAATATTTAGATAATGCTGCTACGCTGTGGCGCCAATTGTAGCTCCAACTCCCCATTCCATGTAACAAAATTAGCGGTTTACCTGTACCTTTTTCGCCATAAGCAATTTGTATAGGATAACCTTTAGCATCAGTAATAACTAGACTTTGCCGACCTTTGGGAAAAGTAGCTTGCCACCAATCTTTCATTCTTTTATCAATAAAAATTTAACCGCCAGTTAAGGCGTTCCACAAGATTCTAATTAGTATCACAGGCAATGCTACTAAGACAATGGAGATTAGCAATAATCCAACTAAAACGGCAAAGATAAACCATCTGTCTGCACTCTTTTGCTCGCTGGGAAACTTTAAGTATTCTTCCAACAGCTTGATATTATTAGTGTTAGCTCTCCAGGCGAAATCAAAAAAGTCTCCCAAAACTGGGACAGCGCCTACCAAGCCATCAATGATTACGTTCAAAACCATTTTACCTAGAGTAGCTCTAGATACGCCTAGCCGCGCTGCTTCTAGAATGATGTAGCTAGAAAACATTATTCCCAAAAAATCACCACCAATCGGTATGAATCCTAAAATTGGATCTAAACCAAAACCAATTTTTGTGCCAGGAATGGTAATAACATTATCCAGCAGCCGACTTAACTGACGCAGGCGTTTCAAGGTGGGTGCTTTCGCATCAGGTTCAATCATCGGAAATCGAGGAGGAGAATCAGGCATGGAGGCGATCGCTAACTTTGTATTGAATCGTTAGATATTTTACTCCCCTACTGAGCTTTTGCAATCATTTTCTCAGGGATTTACGAATAATATTTTACTTTCGATTGCGGCTGGGCTTTTAAGCGCATATCTTCGCCGACAGTCACGTTCAACTGATCGCCGATTAACAGAACAGCAGCGCTCATTGACAGCCAGAGCATTAAAACTATCACAGCTCCTACAGCACCATATACTTTATTATAATTGCCAAAATTCGCCACATACAGCCGAAATAGGGCAGACAACATTGCCCAAAAAACAGCTGCTAAAATTGCTCCAGGCATCATTGGCGTGCCTGAGTCCCACTTGCTTGGCCCATAGCGATAGACAAAGCCAAAGGCGACAGCAACAATGCTTAAAGCTAAAGGCCAGCGTAACAGCTGCCAAAGATGTAACAAAAAGATTAAAGAAGCATTTTCACGTACTACTATTCCCAATAGCCAATCGCTGGTAAACACTAAGAAAGAAGCCAATACTAAAAGCAACATAGTACCAACCGTTAATCCCAGAGAGACGAGCTTGGCTTTCCAAAAAGGGCGGATGTTTTCTGGAGGAATTTGATGGATTTGATCGAGGGCTGTCATAGCTGTATTTACCGCCCCAGAAGCAGCCCAAATTGCTAATACAAAGCTTAGAGAAAACAAACCGCTGTTTTTGGAGTTGGTAATTTCTGTGGTGGCAAAATCACGAATCAAATCCAAGGCTTGTTCCGGTAAGACTTGACTTAGTTGCACTGCCAGTTGTTTAAAGGTGTTTTGTAAAGATTCTGCCAATAAACCAATAGCTGTGATAATAGCAAGAATTGCTGGAAACAGCGATAGCATTGCATTGTAGGCAATTTCCGAGGCGAGTCCAAAAAGTCGCCTTTCGATTGTCCTGGAAAAAGTTTTTTTAATCGTGCGCCAATTGAGGTGGCCAAAGAAGTGAAAAAAACGAGGCTTTGGCATAATTTAGAGTTAAAACTGGTTGGGTTGATTAACTACTGTGCTAAATTTTGCGTAGCGATCGCATCTATCTTTCTACCGCAAGAATACCGAGTGGGAAGTGGGGGAAAGTTCCTAACTAATGACTATTAATCTATGAATCAAGATTTAACACAACAGTGGTTGACAGAAATCCAGGTAATCAAAGAGCAGATGGCACAGCTGCAACACGAGCGCGATACGGCTTGGGAGAGTGCCCAAAAATGGCGTCAGCTTTACAATACAGAAGCAGAACAACGCCGCACAGATGCCCAACTTTCCCAACAGACGATCGCCTCCCTCAAGGCAGAACTGCATAAACTCCAAGGTTTTGAAGTAGACACACTGCCTGCTGGGACACCAGTAGCGATTCAACAAGAAATAGAACAACTAAAATCTGTGGAAGATTTGCAAGCTAAACTCATCACCGCGATCAAAGAACGCGATCGCCTCTTGCAAGCTTTGAAAACTGAGCAGGACAACCACGCCCAAACCCGCAATAGCCTGACTACTGCCTTGGGTGATGCTATTGATAGCTTGACACGCGAACGAGCAGGGGTAGGGAGCAGGGGAGCAGGGGAGAAGTTGCAGTAAGTTTATCCCCTCTGCCCCTCGGTCACTGAGCGTAGTCGAAGTGCAGCCTCTCGCAGAGAAGTGCTGCCCCCTACCTCTTCCCATACCCAATATCCTAAAATCCCATTGCCTTGGCGACTGCGCCCAGTTCTGCTGCGATACCTTGTTTAAATTGACTGTGATTGTGTTTAATGGCTGTATCTGGGTCTTTTAGTCCATTGCCTGTGAGAACACAAACGACTGTCGCTCCTGTGGGAACTTGGTCTTTTACCTGCAACAACCCAGCTACAGAAGCGGCGCTAGCAGGTTCGCAGAAGATACCTTCTGATGCTGCCAAAAGCCGATAAGCGTCGAGAATTTCGGCATCGGTAACGGCGTGGAAATTTCCCTGACTGGCGGTTTGGGCTGCGATCGCTAATTCCCAACTTGCAGGGTTGCCAATGCGAATTGCTGTCGCTAGAGTTTCAGGATGCGCCACTGGCTGACCATGTACTAATGGAGCTGCTCCTGCGGCTTGGAATCCCATCATCTTGGGTAAGCGATCGCACTTTCTGGCTTGATGATATTGACAAAATCCCATCCAATATGCTGTGATATTTCCGGCATTTCCCACGGGAATACACAACCAGTCTGGTGCATCACCCAATGCATCGACAATTTCAAAGGCTCCTGTTTTCTGTCCTTCTAGGCGGTAGGGATTGACTGAATTCACCAAAGTGATTGGATAGCTTTCGGCCATCTCGCGGACAATTTCTAGCGCTTGGTCAAAATTACCTTTAATTGCCAATACTTCTGCGCCGTACAGTAATGCTTGAGCTAACTTGCCCAGAGCCACATAACCGTCGGGAATCAGTACAAAGGCATTCATGCCTCCACGTCTGGCATAAGCGGCAGCAGCAGCTGAGGTGTTGCCTGTGCTGGCACAAATTACTGCTTTTGCCCCTGCTTCTTTGGCCTTGGAAATTGCCATAGTCATCCCCCGGTCTTTGAAGCTGCCGGTGGGATTGAGACCGTCGTATTTTACAAATACCCGTACTTGTCTGCCAATGCGTTCTGCGATCGCTGGCGCTGGTATTAGAGGTGTGTTGCCCTCCAATAGAGTGACAATCGGTGTTTCTTCGCTGACAGGCAAGTATTCGCGATAGGCTTCTATCAGTCCAGGCCAGGGTTGGCGATGAGATGTAGCAACAGACAGGCTCAAAGTCACGGGATTTAAAATTTCTTAATGTAAGGATTGGATATTTAGAAAGGGTGGGATCGGGAAAAGCAAAATGGGAAGAGGAAGAAAGTAGATTTTTCGTTACCAGTTGCCGATTCAGAGTTCCCTAATCCCAAAGAATCTTGTTAAGAATATTATTTTTTGTGGTGCAGGCGTTTCACTTGCTATTTTATTTAGAACGTTAATTTATCATAAACCGCCACGGCGACCTTCGGTTCAACAAATTACCTTAGAGGAGACTGACAAGGTGAAAAATCATCTGTAAATCTATAGGACTCTTATTTGATTTTTGAACAAGACTGAGTACGTATTTATTTTATTCCTTATTCCCTGTTCCCTGTCTATACAAGTAAATTTAGGAATTAAGCCTAATTCCCATATCAGACTTACGTCATAACTCTCTGAAACTCTTCTTTAACCGTGGTTAAAGTCGCGTTTCGTGAATTATTTTATTCAAGGTTATCTATGTATTTTCCCACCCTATGCGTTTTAGTGAAGATAGGGAAATACTTAAGAGGCTGTCTCTTTTTGATGTTAGCCTTTTACCTCCCTTTCTACGAGATACTGCATCAAGTGCAAGTGCTTGCCCTACGTTTTTTCATAATTTAGCGTAATTCTTGATATAGTCTACATATAATTTCTTGCGTAAATTCCTCAAAAACGGCGATAATCATTTGTACAATCATAATTGACAGACTATAAATTAACTATTCCTAAGTACCATCCAGTAGAAGGATGCTTTACACACCTGGGTCAGTGTTTTTTTGGAACACAGCCATTAGGATCACCGTCTCTTATGATTGAACCCAAAATCCATTAGAGTAATTGATTGAAAATATACAATAATGTAATAAAGCTTAAAAGAGCATTATTATAATATTTCTAATGGTGTGAGTTAAATAGTGGATTGAATTAGCGATGCCTACTTATTTATCTAGTGTTTCCGATCGCGAGTCCCAGACTGCCTGGGTCAGTAAGTTAACCAAGTCTTATTATCAAGACGATCAGCAAGCTAAATTGATGCATTTACAAGCAGAGGTAGACTCTCTGTTGCAGCAGTTAGAAAACCTGAAGCACCAACGTCTAGCCGAAACCAACCAAAAAGAAGAATAAGTCCGTCTTCTAGATAGCGATGTCTACGACGGGCTACGCCTGCGCTTTTGCCCTCTTTAATTTAAATTTGAGTAAAGGGGAAATTTGAGTCAGGGGTGCGTTATTCAAAGCGCTGATTTTTCTCTGACCAGCGCCTCAAACTGTAGTTATGAGCATTTTCTACCAGTAAAGCTAAGGATTGCACCCCTGAAAGCTTGGCGATCGCAGAGAGTCTTTGTAAGTAATTTCCTGTAAAATCAGTGTAAATGACTTTATTTACATCAGACAAAATTATAGTCCGGTCACGGCCTTTTTCTGGGTTTTCTCCTTGAATTTCAGGTGTCGGCTGATTTAAGGATGCTATGGCTTCTGGTGAGATAGTCAGTATTATTTCTGGTTGAGCGTTATTTGTTAAATCAATCACTTGAACGGGCCAATCACCCAATTTTTCCTGCATCTGTTCAAAGCTAGGAATAGCACCAGATGGAACTTCACCGGATTTTTGTAAAGATTGCCACAGGCTCGATAGCATTACTTTCACCCCTTGGGGATTTTGTTGATGCAGCTCTTGTAGAGTAATAGGAGATGGTTGCACCCATTCCAGTGCTGCATTTGTCAAAGCTAAAGGTTTGGGTTGGAGAACATCGTTTTGATTATCTGGAATTTTTGGACCGGCAGCTAATAGGCGCAAAACTTTACCCCGTAGTTGCACCGCTTTGATAGCGGCTATAGTAATTTTTTGTTCTCCGTTAGGCAACCAGACTACAATCTGGATTTCTGGGTCAGAACTGATTCCCAAAGTTTTCCAGAAAAATTTGGCGGCGTCAGTTTTCGGTGGGTTGAAATTTTCAAAAGGAAAATTTAGCCAGCGTTTCCCGTCATTAAATGCACTCACCTCCACCTGATACCAAACTTGGTTATCCGTAAGTTTCAAATCTGCTGGGGAATGTGGTTGCAGCCATTCGGTGTTGGTAACTTGAGTAATTAGTTGCACCGTACCAACAATCTGACTAGGGTGAGTAGAGGATATTTGCGATGTACCCTTACCACTGAGTCTTGCCAACAAACCTTGAATATACGCAAGATTCTCTTTGGTAATTTTTGGTTGCGCCTTTAACCAAGAATTAGCGTGTTCTTCTCCTCGCTGAACTGCTAAAATCAACGCGAACCAAGCTTGCACCTCTCGTCTATTTGGGTTTACCTGCAACGCTGCTGTTGTGCGATTCCACAATCGTTTTTCATCAGCTTTGAGTAAGGTCGCAATTTCTTGGGCATTATGTGGCGACGCTTCAAACACCTGTAAAGCTTTCTCCCAACGACCATCAATCAAATCTGCCAGCACTTCTTGACTTGGACTTGCCCAAATTTTCTGGGCTTGGGTTTTAGTAAGTTGGGAATGCAAGCGAATCAAATCCATTTGTGCTTGCGCCGCTTCTGGTAAAACTCCTTTGCGCTGTTTCTTGATGAATTTCAACCATTCAAAAGCTGGTGTCCACAATCCACTACGGGCAATTGACAAGGCACTTTGGTATCCAGAATCCTTGAAGGTCGATGATTTGAGGCTAATCGCCTCCAATTGAATTGGTTTGAGGAATAACTTCAAAGGTTTGACTTGGTAAACCTGTAAGTGCGGTTCTAAACCTACTGTTTGCTCGACAACTAACTCTTTTGTACCATCACCAGTTACCTGCTGCCATTTAGGCAATTGTCCATTAGGACTAGTCCAAGACAACATTTGTAGTAAATTCGTGCGTTCTGGATTGTAGTATACGACGTAACCGTAGCGGATAGAACCAGTTCCTTGTTGACGTTTACCGCGCAAATCAAACCAAACCCCTGATGATGGTGTCTTACCTTCAAAGCGTTGTACTTCAGTTAAAGGTAGGGGAATACTGATATCCTGGGGTTCTGATGTTCCATCAAGCAAAGAAGAAATTACAAAAGATTCATCTGGGCCAATTACAGGTAATTGAGTCGCTAAATAGTAGTAATTTTCTGACTGAGATTTAAACTCTAACTCAACTGAGCGCTCGTAAACCCTGAGTTCCACCAGTTCTTCACAATCAGATTGACAATTAGCACGTTGTTGAAAAACTGGTAGTAAAAATGAGGTTTTCACATCCTGATGTAGAGGCAGAGTTTCCCCAAATATTTGGTTTTTTTTACTCAAATCGAGTTGAATTTGTTTGAGAGTTTTGGGGCGTTCGTGTTTACCAAGGGGGATTTGTGCCCATGTAGGTAAAATTTTATTTAGCCAGCTTACCTCGTCTGGATTGAAGATGAAGAGAACACTAATCCAGGCAAAAGCCATAATTAGACTAGCACTACTTAATAGAATTGCGATCGCTAGCATTGACGACAGCCAACTTCCCCGTTTTAGCTTTTTCTGGGGTTTTTTAGCGACACGTTTCATCGCACCAGCACGAGGTTGATTTGGTTTAGAGGCTTTTGGCGTCAGCTTGCGTGAACGATTTGCCATAAATTCGGGATTAGAGAATTGAGGATTAGGGATTGAGAAACTCTTTCCTAGTCCCCAGTCCCCACTCCCAATACCCTGTTATACTCGCCCTTGCAAAAGTTGCCCAGAAGCATTAAGTCTAATTTGCGACAAAATCCGTAAATGTCCCCATGTGAACCCTAGATGATCGCGAATACACTCTTCACTTAAGTATGTGAGCAGAGTGTAAAAAATTGAAAGGTAGACTTATTAGCCGCAGTCATCGCAAAACCTGGATGCTCGCATCGTTACTAATTGCGGGAATAAATGGAGTTGCACAAAAATCATTAGCACAAGAGTACATCAATCCAGAAACTACTCAGGAGATAGAAGTTAAGAGCGATAATATTATTCCCTCATCCCCCTCTCTCTCCCCAGAAGAACCGATGGCTCAAGTTACATCGGTATCTCAACTCAAGGATGTACAACCTAACGATTGGGCATTTCAAGCCTTGCAGTCTTTGGTAGAACGTTATGGTTGTGTAGCAGGTTATCCAGATAGCAGCTATCGCGGTAATCGCGCCTTAACTCGATATGAATTTGCTGCGGGTGTAAATGCTTGTTTAGATAGAGTCAACGAATTAATCACTACAGCCACCAACGATTTAGTCACTCGCGAAGATTTAGCAGCATTACAAAAATTACAGTCAGAATTTGCTCCTGAATTAGCAACTTTGCGGGGTCGTGTCGATAATTTAGAAGCAAAAACTGCTGAAATTGAAGCCAACCAATTCTCAACAACAACTAAACTCAGTGGATTACTAATAGTTGGCATTCAAGGACGAACTAACAATCGTGGTGATGTTAATCCTAGAGATGGACAAAAGGATACAGATGATGCAGGGACAAATATTAATGTTATATCTCTGGCACAGCTGTATTTAACTAGTCAAATCACTCCCAGTAGCTACTTGTTTACAGGCCTTTTAGATGGTAACGGAAAAACTACACCTAGATTTACCAATAGTGTTTCCCGAAATGATGTTTTACTTGGCTATGAATTTCCTACAGATAGCTTGATTGTAAGTGACCTAAATTTTCATTGGCTGGTGACAAATAAATTAGCAGTAATGGTAGGAACAGAAGGCGTAAGTATGCCAGCGGCTTTCCGAGGCCCCAATCGGGTAGAAAGTGCTGCAACAGGACCATTATCTTATTTTGCCCAAAGAAACCCAATTTTAAATATGGGATATGGTCACGGTGGTATAGCTATTGATTGGCAATTTGCTAAACGTGCTAGTTTGCAGGCAATTTATACTAGTTATCAACCAGCAAATTCCGGTAAAGGTAGCGGTTTATTTGATGGAACCACCACTACAGGTGTGCAATTACTGCTGACACCAACCGATACTCTAGATTTAAGTTTATATTACATTAACAATTACGCTTCAGATGGTTGTTTGCTAACCTTTGTTGGTGATGAGTGCTTAACTACAGTTAATACCGCTACCGGAAAATCAGCACCACTACAAACTAACGCGGTGGGTGCGACTCTCACTTGGCAAATTTCTCCCCGCATTAGCGCAGGTGCGTGGGGTGGTTATACTAAATCTTATATTCCTGGGCAATCGGGAAGTGTAGAAACGACAAATTATATGGTGTTCATGAATTTTCCTGATTTATTTGCTAAAGGAAATTTAGGAGGAATTTATATCGGTCAACCTCCTAAAATCACTAGTAGCGACTTACCAGTAGGGAATAATGTCCCTGATTTTATCAATACAGGTTTAGGACGAGCGGGTGGACAACCAGGCACGACCACTCAAATTGAGGCATTTTATCGTTTCCAGCTAACAAATAATATCAGTGTTACACCAGGGATAATTCATCTTATCCAGCCTGGTAACACACCAGATAGTGACTCAGTTACTGTCGGCATTGTGCGGAGTACTTTTAGTTTTTAATTTTAGTTTCACATAATAAGAAGCTTCTACCCCTTAGTACAGGATGCGCTGCAAGCCAGCGCTCATAACTTTGGAAGATGCAGAGATTAATTTATGGGGAAATGTTATAAATTTGGTCTAAACAATCAACATATCTCCTTTTATGCTCAATGCTATATTTTCAACAGATATAAAAAAGGTTTGGTGGTGAGCCAAACCTATATAAATCCAGCGCATAACAACATTCCAAATTAATTTAATAATCATTATATTTATCGGGCATCTTCCTATAAAATGTATGTAAATACCCTAAAAACTGATAATTCACCATTTAACCCGATTTAACTTTTTTGTGTTATTTCCATCTCAATTATTAAATTAAGCGATCACCTAAAAAGTCCCGATAAGTGGGACAGTTTGTCGCTTATTATTAAAATTTATTTTTTTGTAATAATTATTATTAAAAACTTAGATTTATTTACGTATACTGTATCATTTTTTAAATTTAAATCTTGCTTTATTACCTATTCGTAAATAAAAAAATTCAATTTAAAGCATGATTGCGAGTAGAAGCAGCAAGTTTTTCTTTGGCTAATCCGTCAAAAATGCTTCGATTTTGGCACTTAGCATACCCTTTGAATGGGGTTGATTATGAAATAAAGTATAGCCTCGAATTCAGTCAAAATCCGTAAAAATGTTGATATTATGCTTAAAATATCTTAAAATGCCTGAAACCATTTTCCTGTTTAGATCGGTGAGTTTGATATATGGAAAGTTTTCGCATAATAAATTCGCATAATAAATAGTTAGGTGGCTGAGGTTACTAATGAGGGTGTAGCTGCAATGTTATTTGCGGAGCAAGTAGCGTGACTTAGGCTGACTTATACTTATTTGTGACTAATTACCTAGATTCAATTAGAGTTATATGAATTTATACCACTATTCTAAAAATTCCTAATTTTTTGAGTAAGTAAAGTTTGCTTAAAAAACTTGATTTATCGTCAATATATTTAAGCTCTTTAGAACAAATTTTATTAGTGGGATAGGTTTATGAACCGTAATACATAGTTTTATTTCTGTTCAAGAATGTTTTTTGGGTTGTTGGTTTTAGGCATAAAAACTTGAATGCACTCTAAAAATAAATTCGTAATGGAAACAAAAGAATGGCAAGCATTGAAGACAGCAAGTGTTTTAAGAAATCTTCTAGCGAAATATTGAGATATTTAAATGATTTGTCACAAAGCTTAATTTCAACCTCTGCTGATGAATTGCTCCAAGTCTTTCCTGAGAAAGTTTGTGACCTTTTGTCTGTTCCAATATGCATTCTCTGGAACAAAGATCAGGATAAACCAAAGTTTAAAGTGATTGCTACTTATGGAGAAGTAGATGATAAGTACAAAAAAATTGAAATGGATTTAGGACATCCAGGAGTACAGTATATTTTGAATAGAGATAAAGTCTTGTCTTTGGTCAATGTAAATGAAGCAACTTTTAGGTTGGCTGATATTGATGAACTCAACAAAAGACAGTGGATCTCTTTTTTAAGTATTCCATTAAAGATTGAAAGCAAAATTGTTGGTATTCTTGATGTATTTACAAAAGAGACTCGCCACTTCAATAATTCTGAAAAAATTTTATTTAATATACTGGCAAACTTTGCTTCTTTATGCATTCAAAAAAAATATTTTGTAAAAGACAAAAAGGAAATTTACGATGATAGAGAAAAACTTCAGGATCTGACAGCTATTATGCTTGAGATGACAGCGGCTTCTGAAGCTAATGAACTTTGGAGCCTATTAAGAAAAGGAGCATTAAAGTTGGTAGGCTCAAAGCCACGAATATGGATTGGTCGTTTAAATCATCAAAATGGCAAATTTGAGTCAGTAGAGTTAAATAATACTTCAGAGCTTGAATTTGGCATAGGTATTACTAATAAAGCACTCATCGAAGGAAAAACAATTATAGCTAATGATGTTCTGAGCGATGAATGGTCAAAAACTTATCATAAACGTTGGCCAGACACGCGATCTCAGATATCTGTTCCTATATTAATAGATAAAGTGCCAATCCGAGAAAATTTAGATGTCAAAGCAGGTTCTAAGCGGATTGGCATATTAAACATTGAAAGTTCAAAAATTGATAATTTTCCTCAGACATATAAAGAGCGTCTTTTACTATTGGCACGTCATACTGCTTTACGCCTTGAAAGAATTGAATTTTATAAAAAATTGGTGGCTATACGGGAAATTGAAAGAGAAATCACTAAGGCTAAAAATTATGATGAAATTATAAAAATTGTCATTAAAGGTATTACTAAAATTCTTGAATTCACTTGGGTTAATATTTCCCTAGTTAATTCAGATAGAACCAGCATTAAGTCTGATTATATATTTGGGCTTTCAAAAGATAAAAAGGAAGAGTTTAAGAAAATGGCGTTACATAATCTAGAGAGTAACGATATTCAAGCCAATATTGTACGAACTAAACAAATTAAAGTACCTGATAACGATGATCCAGGACTAGACAAAGAAATTTTTAAGAAGTTTGGACATGAAGATATTATCAGAGTTTTCATTCCAATGATTGAGCCTTTGAACAACCTAGTCATAGGGACCGTTGAAGCTGGTTACAAAAGAGAATATAGACAGCATATTTATGAGCAAGATGTTCAAATACTGAAGGGGTTTGTTGAACATGCAGTTCATGCTATTGAACGTAGAAAGTCGGGACTGATTGACAGAATTACTCATGAGCTAAAATCTCCAGTCGTAGGTATAAGAAGCCATGCTAGCTTTCTTCAGAGACGCTTTAGTGATATAAATTTAGCTCCTAGTACTATTGCAATAAAGTTTGAAGATATCCTAACCGATTGTGATTTACTTCTTTATCAAATTAGACAAATTGAATACTTTTTGGGTAGGAGTTACTCTGAAAAACCTAAACTGGAATCGGTTATTGTTTTTCGAGATATTGTTGTTAAAACAGTTAACCAGCTTAAACCTATTTTAAATGAGTATGGTTTACATGTAAAGGGTGTAAGATATGAATTTGGTGATGCTGCTAGGATGGCAATACTTACAGATAAGGTGATGTTAAATCAAGTAATCTATAATCTCTTGATAAATGCAATTAAATATGCTGAAAAAGATCCAGGGCAATTCAAGATATTATTAGAAGCGAGTGAGTATAAAGAAAACCTGATGATTAAATTCAAAGATTGGGGAATTGGGGTTGTAGAAGAGGATGCAGATAAGATATTTGAAGAAGGGTTTCGATCTTTGGACGCCATTAAGAAAGTAGGAGGATCAGGATTAGGATTAAGCATTTCTATTGCGATTATTCAGCAACTAGGAGGAAGCTTAAAGCTAGTCAATTACTCAAAACCAACTGAATTTCATTTGGTTCTACCAAAAACATTTAAGGAGGCTCCGAATGATTCTTTTCGTTGATGATGAAAGAAGAAGAATGGATAGTTATGTTCAGGATTTAGTTTTATCTGGACACAAGGTTGAATTTAAGTCAGATGTAGACTCTGCTTTAAAATTTTTTGTCGAGAACCAGACACAAATCAAACTTCTTATTTTAGACATCATGATGCCAACGGGAGTAAGTTTTGATGACGATCAAACACATTATGGTCTAAGAACAGGGATTGCCTTTTATCAGAAGATAAGAGAAGAAAATCCTTCTCTGCCAACCATCATATTTACGAATGTTTCTGACGAAAACTTAGCAGAGGAAATTAGTAGAGGGAGCAATGTTTTATTTTATCAGAAAGATAATTTTCTTCCTTTTGAGCTTGAAAAAGAAGTCAGAAAAATACTAAATATTGAATAAATAAGGACTTACACACGGACTACGATTTTACATCATTACGGACGAAGCAAATTCATTATAAAGGCTTAGTAAGGCTTGGTTTTTCGTCACAATTGGATAAGTCCTATAAATATAACATCATCGATTGGTGAAAATTAAGCTGGAAAGGAAAATTGAAAAATGGCAAGTTTGAGTGTGTTTCTTGATTGTGTGAGTAGTTTTGAAAGAGAATTAAAAAATCAGTTTCAGAAAATTAAATCGGATCTTGAACCAAGAGAAAGGAAAAGTTTAAATAAACAAGTTGAGTTGGATAAAGTTAAAAAAAGTGAATTGATTGGGGAATTAAGAAATGGTATTATTACTGAAATCAGTAATGTTGACCCTTCGATAGAAAATATCAGTGATATTGAAGAAACTGTTGAAAAAATAAAAGAACTTGAACCATTTATTCCTCAAGGTAAACAAAAAGATTTGGTACGTGAAATTGGGACATTACTGAAATCGGATATCGAATCAGTTGAGACATTAAGTAATACGATTGATTTCAGCAATAATGAACAGCTAATTAGTGAGTTGCATGATTTACGCAATAAAGGTGAAAGAATCTGGAGATTAACACTTCTCATAACTCCTGCTGACGAAAAAGAATTTCAGGCTGTTATCATGTGGGCAGCTGAACGGGGAGGAGAATTAGAGTTAGATAAACTACAGAAATTAAAGGGAAATTTACCCTATAATTCCCCCAAAATTCAGCAGTTACTTAAGTATGCCCGACACAGAATTGAAGAAAGACTTTGGGGGAAGGAAGGAAAATACCGAGTTTTTTCCTCCAAAAATGAGCTAGAACGTTTTCAAAACGTCCGAATTGTTAAGAGCTATCCAGCATTCACAATTATTTCAGCTTCGATGGTAGCGATTAATAATATCAAGCAGTTCTTTCCTGTAGAGCGGTTGAAGTTTTCGGAAGCACCTAACCCTAGCCCTGGATATTCCAATATGAGAGATCAAGTAGTGCGGTTTAAGAATCCAGTCCTTGAAAGCTGGAAGCAAAAAATAGAAGAGACGGGTGCAAAGATTTTGCAGCCTTTAAGCCGACTAGAAATTGTCGTATCTGTTCCCAGCGAAGATATCATTAGCCAGATCAGGAGCTTTGAGGAAGTTTCTCAAGTCACACCCTATGTCCCGAAAATTCGTGTTCAACCCCAATATCTTCAAAATTTAGGTCAATCAGCGACGAAAGAGGCGATCGCAACAGCTAGATTAAAAGCAGCTCAAAACCCTCCTAGTTCTCAAAACCGAGGCACTCCTCTTCCAGGTATCCTAATTGCCAATTTTTTTACCCCAGAAGATCGCGATCTTGGTGCTAAAAATTTAGAGTCTCAAGGAATTCGCGTTGCCGACCAACCTGGAACAACTAAGCTGGTACTCGATCTAAGTTTAGACAATAATGCAATCGATTCCCTGAAAATCATTGCTAATCAAATAGGATTAAAATCTTTGGAAGAAAAAGTCATCCCAAAATTGTTCAACGAAGAAGCTTGTCATATAATTGGCAAAGGTGTTATACCCTCTAATCCTACGCCAACGCTTGGTTTGACCGGAAAAGGAGAAATAATTGCTATTGCCGATACAGGATTAGATACAGGAGAATCCGAAACACTTCATCTTGACTTTCGTGAAAGAGTTAAGTGGATTAACAGTTACCCAATACAATCATCTCTAAATTCCTATATTCTCAATCCTGGAGCTGACGACGGAGCATCTGATACATATTCAGGGCATGGAACTCACATAGCGGGAACTGCATTAGGAAATGGAGAACAAGCAAAAAAGTTAGGAATTTCTTCTATTCCTGCTGGTATGGCTACAGATGCTCAATTGATTTTCCAAGCAATTGAGCAAACACCTAAGTGGAATCTTGAATATCAACTTTTCTGGCTGAATTCCTATTATCAAAATCCCCCTAAGTCTGGGTTATTCGGTATTCCTGACGACCTAAAACAACTATTTGAGGATGCTTATGAGAGAGGTGCAAGAATCCATTCAAATTCATGGGGTGGGGGCGAACCAGGAAGCTATGATGACAGATGTAACGATCTGGATCTATTTGTTTGGGAACACAAAAATTTTTTGGTACTAGTAGCTGCTGGAAATGATGGCAAACATCGTTCTTCAGGTACACCAGCAATTGAACAAGGAAGTGTAAGTTCTCCAGGAACAGCTAAAAATTGTTTGACTGTTGGAGCATCTGAGAATAATCGTAATGGACAATTTTCTCATACTTATGGTGATTGGTGGCCAAACGACTTTCCTCATCTTCCCTTCAATTCTGACGGCATGGTTGATTCAGTAGACGATGTTGCGGCTTTTAGTAGCCGTGGCCCATGTCAAAATGGTCGGCGACACCCTGATGTAATTGCTCCTGGTACATTTATCCTCTCGACTCGATCGTCTCAGATTGCCAGCAATAATTTTGCTTGGGGAGCTTATCCTTCTGCTAAAGAGCATTACATGTACTTCGGAGGAACCTCAATGGCAACTCCTATGGTCGCTGGATGTGCGGCATTGGTGAGGCAATATCTGCGAGAGAGGCATCAGCCGTCTATTACCGATCCAAGCGCTGCTCTAATCAAAGCTGCACTAATTCATTCCGCAACTTATATTAATTACCGCTTTGCCCATCCATCGTCTAGACCTTACGCTGATAATGAACAAGGGTGGGGAAGGATCAAGCTACAACAAGTTTTAAATCCAGCAGAACCGACGCAGGTACTTTTTATTGATGAAGCGAATGGTCTGAAAACAGGTGAGAAAGCTGAGTATAAGCTACAAGTTTCTGATAGTCAGGTTCCCTTAAAAGTAACTCTTGTTTATACTGATTTCCCAGGAGAAGATTTAATCAATAATCTAAACTTAATTCTCTACCATCCTAACAGCACATATCTCCTTGGTAATGATTTTGAAGGTGAGGGCATACCAGATACAGTTAATAACGTAGAAGGGATTATTGTTGAAACTCCTGAGATTGGTGAGTGGAGAATTGAGGTTATTGCTGAGGTTCAAAAGGAGCAGCAAGATTATGCCTTGGTGATTTCTGCTGGAGGATTGTTGAGAATCTAATCTGAATGTAAACTATCTCGTATACAGGCTCCTTATATTCTGAGTTGTAGAGTAGGTCAGTCAAAAGCTAAAAATTCCCAGGAATTCTTTTATAGTTGCTGTTAAAATCATTTACAAAAGTTTTCAATATACTGAATTTGAAACCAATAAAAATAAGCCTGCCACTCGCGGCAAGCCTAAATGTATTCATTTATTAAATTCTAGGTAGATGTTTTCAGGATTAACCACCAGCAACAGCAGGAACAATACTGACTTCATCGCCATCTTTCAAGGCTGTGTTAATACCATCTAAATAGCGGATATCTTCGCTATCGACGTAAAAATTTACAAATCGGCGTAGCTTGCCTTCTTCATCGCACAACCGAGATTTAATACCAGGAAAGCTTTGTTCTAAGGAGTCCAACAATTCAGCAATGGTGCTACCGTTAGATTCTAGACTAGCTTGATTATTAGTAAAACTCTGAAGAGTTGTAGGAACTAAAACTGTTACAGCCATAGAAGTGAAAAGTGAAGAGTTAAAAGTGAGGAATACAGTTAAGAGTTAGGAGTCATGAATAAAAAACTCATAACTCATAACTCCTAACTAAACGAGGACTTGTTGCCATTCCAAGCGATCCAGAGTACGCGATCGCTCTAGCGCACGTTCAAAACTATCGAGTTTCGCATCAATAGTCAAGGGTTCACCAACATAGCCTTGGATTGCTTCTTGGGTTTTCAAACCATTGCCTGTGATGTAAATCACGGTAGTTTCATCTGGATCGATTTTGCCAGCTTCTACCAGTTTTTTCAGCACGGCCACAGTTGTACCACCAGCCGTTTCTGTGAAGATGCCTTCGGTTTCTGCCAGCAACTTGATGCCATCAATAATTTCGGCATCATTAACTGATTCAATATTACCACCAGTCTTCTGAGCTAACTCCACAGCATAAATACCGTCTGCTGGATTACCTATTGCTAGCGATTTCGCAATTGTATTCGGTTTCACTGGCTTAATAAAGTCGCGTCCTTCTTTGAAAGCTTGGGCGATAGGCGAACAACCTTCGGCTTGAGCGCCGCTGAAACGGACACTCTTGTTTTCTACCAAACCAACTTCGACAAATTCTTGGAACCCTTTATAAATTTTTGTAAAGAGCGAACCAGATGCCAAAGGAGCAACAACATGATCGGGTAGTTCCCAGCCTAGTTGTTCCGCAACTTCAAAACCTAGCGTCTTAGAACCTTCAGAGTAATAAGGACGTAAATTAATATTGACAAAACCCCAGCCATGTGTATTGGCAACTTCCGAACAGAGACGATTGACTTGATCGTAGTTGCCTTTGACGGCCATGAGGGTGGGACTGTAGATCAAGCTACCAAGAATTTTACCAGCTTCTAAATCTGCGGGGATGAAAACACAGCAGTCTAAACCGGCATGAGCTGCGATCGCAGCTGTAGAATTTGCTAAATTACCAGTGCTAGCGCAAGAAACAGTAGTGAAACCTAACTCCCGCGCTCTGGATAGAGCGACTGACACCACCCTATCCTTAAAGCTTAGGGTGGGCATATTCACGGCATCATTTTTTATATAAAGCTTATTTAGACCCAGGCGACGAGCAAGACGGTGGGAACGAACTAGGGGAGTCATACCAGTTCCCACATCTATAACATTGTTAGTTGCGACAGGCAAAAAGGGACGGTAGCGCCAAATTGAATTGGGACCAGCTTGAATTGTTTCACGAGTGACAGTCAGACGTAGGGCGTTGTAGTCATATTTAACTTCTAACGGGCCAAAACATAACTCACAAACATTACTGGCTTTGAGTTCATATTCCGCACCACATTCCTTACACTTCAAGGCTTGAAAGTAGGCAGTGCTGGTTTGGGTTTGGGTTTGGGTTTTGATTGCCTGAGTCATAAACTAGCTTTCCCTGTTTGTCTCGTCACTTGTCGCCTGATACTAACACGAGCAAAAATACCAGTCAAACATACCCGATATTTTTAGTCGGGTATTGTTAGTATTGAGAGAAATGATTCTTGTAAAACTTTAATACTAGTAATCTCTATTTTTAGTATTTATACGCATATTTTTAATGTTATGAAAAAATAAAATAGCTTCCATTATTCAGCATTAACACTGAAAAACAATATGATTAAATCGCATTTTTTTATGACGAAATTGCATTTATTGAAATTGCTATCCTATTTAAGCGAGCTAGATCGTTTAGTTAATTTTCAATTTTTTTATCTAAATGACTCTCTAGGGCAGTATGTATTTCTGATAGCAAAGACTCAAAAACATTTTTATATAAGTGTTTTTAGCATTTGAATCAACCCACTAAAATTGCTAAGTGTGTTGCCAAAATAAAGTTAATTTTTCAGCTTTGATGCACTCATTCATAGCTAAAGAAATTACTTATTTATACGGAAGTTTTTTTTTGCTTTAAAAGCTACATTGCTATTTACATCTCTAACTAAGCAAAATACAGTAATAAATTACACATATTTGCGATTGCCAACTTTGATTCTCAAGGGTAAGCGTAAAACAACTAGACAGGTTATTTCTGGTTATTGTCTCAATATAATTTCCAAGGAGTGTCAATAATTTAACTCCTTAAATATGTATTCCCAAAACTTCAACGTTTTGGGCAGCCATAATCGGTAATTCCTTAAAGGGAATTGCCGAACTTTATCCTGTCTCAAAATCCGAGATACAAATTCAGCGAACAAACTACTTATATGGTAAATCGAAATCAATCCGTAAATAAGCAGCGTAAACTTTACCAATTTTTAGTAGCAACAGCATTATTAACTGGTAGCCTTTTCCAATTTCTCGCACCCGTATTAGCTGACGGAACGACTGCGGGTACATCTATCAGTAACACAGCGACAGCGACCTACGAAGATCCTAACAATCCAGGAACAACAATCAATGCGACTTCTAACACTGTCGTTGTCACCGTGGCAGAAGTTGCTGGTATCACTGTTAGTGCGTCTGGTGTTACAGATGCCACTTCTAGTCCTACCAATACAACAGTCCAGGTTGGTGACTTACTCATCTACACCTACACTTTGACGAACGTAGGTAACGACCCCACCCAATTTCGGATTCCTAACTTAGCTACAACAACTGGGCCAGGTACAGTTTCTGGCACATTACCAAATGGTGGTATAGCTAATAGCCTGCAATATAGCATTGACGGTGGTCAAACCTGGCAAAATATCACTAGCACTGAGGTATTCACACCCTCGGTTTCGCCTGGTGGTACGGTATTGGTGCGTGTGCCAGTTACCGTACAGGCTGGCGCTCAAACCAATGACATAATTACCGTTACCCTTGGTAATACTCCTGGTAATGCTCAAAATCAACTGCGAAATCCAGACGGTGGTGACATTTATACCGTAGATAATCCTGATGGTAGTGTTATTGGTGAAGTAGCTGGCACACCAGTTAATGGTACGCGGGAAGCTAGCGCCACCAATCAAATTCAAGTTGGTTTAACGGTGAAAACCTATACTTTAGCCACCATTCTCAAGATTCGCAGTGGCTATAACAATGCTGGCACCACTCAAATTACAGATGACAAGCTGACGTATGATTTGAGTTTACGAGTTGAGTCCAACGATCCCACAGGGCAGGGAATTACACCAGCAGCTTTGACGGGTACAAGCATCAATGTTAATGGTGTTGCTGGCACTTATATCTTGGTTTCTGATGCGATTCCTGCGGGTACAGATTTAGCAGTAGCACCAACTGCACCTCCTGGTTGGCAAACTGTCTACACCACTAATCCAGTTACAACTAATGCTAATACAGCTAGTTGGACTACGACAGCACCAGCCTCTTTGGCCTCAGTCACTCGCGTTGGTTTTATCAATAATCCAGCGACTATTACTTCCATCGCTCCTGGTACAACAGTAAATGGCTTCTCGATTCAGTTAGCTGTTGAATCAACTGCATCTTCACCCTTAACCGTTGCTAATATTGCTCAATTGTTTGGTCAAACGCCTACTAGCAACTTACCAGTTTACGACGAATCTGGCGACCAAAATCCCAGCAATTATGACGGTTCCCCAGGCAGTATGACACCTCCTGTGGGTACAGATACTAACGGTGATGGTATTCCTGATACTCTACCGCCCGGTAGCGTTGATGATGGCTATATTAACACTCCAGCAACTCCAGAAACTGGAACTGACACGGGTAATAACAACAGCGGTACTGGTACAGGTGGTGAGGCGAACGTCTTCACAGTACAAGCACCTGTTACTTCAGCGTTACTCAACGGACCACAGAATGCGCCGGATGCTACTGGGCCATCAGGTCTGACCAACGATGATTTCACTAATAAATCTTCTCTTGTTCCTGCTGGTACAGCACCTGGTAGTACACTTGACCCACAATCAGTTGGCTTCACCAATACAGTTAAGAACAGTGGTACTGACTCAGGTGTTTTGAAGATAGAGCCAACGCCACCAGCAATTCCAGGAGATTTACCAAATAATACGAAGGTGACTATTACCTATGGTAGTCAGTCTGCTGTTTATACTTACAATAGTGCAACGGGAGTGTTTACAACACCTGGTACAGCAATTACAATCCCCAACGTTGCTCCTGGTGCAAGTATCAACTATGGTGTAGAAGTTGATTTACCTCCAGGTACGCAGTTATCTACTGATATTAATAGAGGCTTCCCAGTACCTATCACTGCTTCGATTGACAATTACACGACGGACACCAACGGTGATGGAATTAAGGATACTGGCAACGATAATATCTTTGATTCATCCAATATCACTATCGATCGCGTCTACACTGGTTTCCTGAAACTGCTGAAAGTGTCGCGAGTTTTACAAGGAACTGGGCCTGTAGTCCAGGGGAATGATGGCACATTCAGTACCGATGCGAAGAAGCCTGCACCAGGAAACATTATTGAGTACCAAATTCAATACACAAATATTTCCGATCCTCAATCTGGAACTGGGAATGTGATTTTGAATGCTAACAAAGTTGTGATTACTGAAGATGGTACGCAAAGCCCCAACAACTGGGCGCGAGACAATGATAGCAGTGGCCAAATTGATACTAGCAACATTATTGGTTCAGCGAAGGATTCTGGAACTGCAACCATCCAATTCTACAGTGGTAATCCAGCTACTAGCTCTGGCATAGATCAAACTGGAACTACGGTAAACACTGATGTGACTAAGTATGTAGATAGTGTAACGGGCACGATCGCACCGGGTATTCAAAGAACATTTACCTTCCAACGCAAGGTGAACTAATTCGTTGGGATTGAGGACTCTGAAGTTCGCAGACTTAAAGAATCTGCGAACCATTTTACCTTATCCCCAATCCCAAACAGCAAGCAAATAGGAGAGTGACTTTTTCTTACCAAAAGCTGGGAAAGATAAGTCAACAATTCACATTCTGGAAGTTTTTTGAGGTTATTTATATGAAGCGTGTTTCTCTTGCAGGTTTAGGAGCATTCGCTCTCATTACTACAGTTCCCTTTATCGGTCAAATTTCGGGAATCGCAAATGTATGGCATTCAGGAAGTGCTGTTGCTCAGAATATCAAAACTCAAGGGCAAATACAACTGCGTTTAGAAGCAGAAAAGCAAGTAGTGGCAAAGGATCAGCAGGGTAAGCAAAGCCAGAAATGGGAACCTTTGAAAGGTCAAGTTGTGGTGCGACCAGGAGATGTATTGCGATATACCTTGAGTGGCGAAAATCAGAGCGATCGCCCGGTGAAAAATTTGATTTTTAATCAACCTATTCCTAAAGGAATGGTCTACGTGCTGAATTCTACCAATGTCGCCAACAATGCCAAAGTTATTTACAGCATTGATGGCGGGCGTAGCTTTGTCGAAAATCCTACGGTTAAAGTTACTCTTCCTGGCGGCAAAGTGGAAACAAAACCAGCACCAGCCATTGCTTACACTCATATCCGTTTGCAGATTCCATCACTTGCAGCGAAGACAACAGTCAAGGCAACTTATCAAACCCAAGTGCGCTGATTAACACGCCGCCTTGCTAACTCGAAAAAGAGCCGCAATCAAGGATATTTTCAGATTCCACTGGAAACGAGATTTTTAAAGGGTTTTAGCTTAATTGGATTTCCCCGAATAAATAAGTGCTTTTATTAACAACAAGCTTGACATTTCAGAGGAGATGTGTTAGGTGAACCGTCCTCAAAACCAAAAGCAAATTACTTCTAGCGGTAGCTGGTGGCGACGGTTAACAGCTACTGTTCTTCTGGGAAGTTTTTTGCATACTACTATATCTATGCCAGCGATCGCGCAACAGACTAACAATCTGGTTGCGTCTGTGCCATTAATAAATCAAGCTACTTATACTTATACAGATTCTGCTAGCAACGATCAATATCAAGGAAGTTCTGAACAAATTAATGTTAGTCCTATCCCCTTACTCGATCCATTAGGACGGATTTTAGGTTGTGCTGGGACAATTTTACCTGACTATACAGGTTTTTCAGTTGGGGTATACGAACCCAACTCTAGCGATCCAACGGGGATAGAATTGGGCAGTTTGGTTGCTTTGACTCGAACAGAGTTACCAGATATTCCTAATAACAATGTTCCTGGTGGGAAATCGCCTAATACTGAGAATAGTAATCCCTACTTCGTTACGAATAACCCTGCGGGTGTCTATAATTTCCTACTCGATCCAAATAAGGGTCAAACCGCTCCAGGTAGAACCTACATTTTTGTAGTTAATCCACCACCAAATTCTATCTATAAACAGCGTCGAGTCAAGATTGAAATCCTTGCTAACAATGGCACACAAGCTAATGGTGTTGTGCGATATGTCGCCACTTCTTTAGATGGTCAACCAATCAGTCTTACAGGTGAAACCAGGGTAGAGCAAACAGTTGTTTTAGTTCCCAATGCAGAAACAGTGGGACTGGATTTATTAGCCTTTGAATTCACTACAAATTTGTGTCAAGCCAATCAGTTACAGATTATCAAAACAGGCGATCGCGCTACTGCTGAACCTGGAGATACGGTAATCTACCGCCTGTCGGTAAAAAATCTTGCTGATGCTGGTTTAAGTAATATATTTGTCACCGACGACCTACCTTTAGGATTCCAGTTTTTGCCGAAATCTGTGCGGGGAGAGCTGGATGGTCAACCAGTCGCGATCGCTTCAGAACGCAACGGTAACACAGTGACATTCCGCACAGACGTAACAATTTCCCCAGAGAAAGTCTTGAATATTGCCTACGCTGCTCAACTAACAGCTGATGCACTGCGTGGTACTGGTCGCAACACTGCGATCGTTAATGCTCAACGAGCTGATAACCGTTTTAGTACTAAGGATGGCCCAGCAACCCACCAATTGAAAATTCGTCCAGGAATCGTTTCTGACTGTGGCACGATTATCGGTCGGGTGTTTGTTGATAAGAACTTTGATGGCGAACAACAGCGTGGTGAGCCTGGAGTACCCAATGCAGTGATTTTTCTGGAGGATGGAAACCGCATCACTACAGATCCTAATGGTTTGTTCTCCTTAGCTAATGTCTTACCTGGATACCACACAGGTGTACTAGACCTTAGCAGTGTAGCCGGTTACACCCTAGCTCATAACGAAAAATTCCGCGAACGAAATAGCCAATCTCGCTTGGTGCATTTAGAGCCTGGTGGCTTAGTACGCATGAACTTTGCTGTCACCCCCACATTTCAGGAGCCAGTCAAGAAATGAAAACCAGACTGCACTGTGTAACTATATTTAACCTGAGATTGATAGGGGCGATGCCAGTAGCTCTCTGCCTTGTTTTGTACCCGACAATTGTCAAAGCAGAAATCACTAGTGAAAACCTTCTTTTCCCTGATTCCCATTTGCAAGCCGATAAAGGTGTTGAAGATCGAGCGGATCGGAATAAAGTTGCTGAAAAAAGTATAGATTCAAATTCTCCCGATCTCTTGGGAAGTTCCGAGCAAGATTCTCCACCTCTTGTATTTGCCTCAACTTATAAAGCATCGGCTTCCGAAATTCCAGATATCCAGCCAAGTGAAACAGAAATAGACCCATTTCAACCAGAAACTTCTATTGATTTGTCCAGTGGCTCACGCAAAATAGTAGGAATCAAGAACGACGGAGGTAAAGATACTGAGACACTGTTTCATGCTTCTATAGCGGAAATACAACCATTTGAGCCAGCAACTTCTGTAGGTTTGCCTAGAGGATTACGCAAAATTGCAGGAGTAGAGGACGCGGGGACAAAGGGACAAGGGGTAAATGAAAACCTTCCCGTGTCCCCTAGTGTCCCTATCTCTACAGCAATTAAAATCCTGACTCCGACGGCTGACAGTGTTGTAGACGTACAAGCTAGCACGGTAATTGTGCAGTTTCCTGCTGGTAGTCAAGTGGAATTGCGGGTAAATGGTGCGTTGGTAGACCCATCTTTAGTGGGACGGACGGAAACTGATGCTACCAGCAATTTGGTAACGCAGACATGGTATGGTGTCTCGTTAAAAGAAGGTACAAACACCATCTCTGCACAGGTTGTTGGGGGAACAAAACCCCCTGTAACAGTGCAAGTTGCAGCCCGGGGAGCGCCGCAGCAATTAACTTTAGAAACAGTTGAGTCTCGTATCCCTGCGGATGGACGTTCTACGGCTACAATCCGGGGTCAACTCATTGATGCAACTGGTAATCGCTCGAATCGTGATGCTGTTGTCACCCTCATACCCACTGCTGGGGAGTTAGTCGGGAAAGACTTCAAGCCTGATGAACCGGGATTTCAAGTGGAGGCGAAAGCGGGGCAATTTACAGCGATGTTGCGATCGCAACTAAAAGCCGAAACTGTCACAATTCGCGCGATCGCTAATGATTTAGAAGCCTTCACCCAACTACAATTTGAAACGGCACTGCGTCCGAGTTTAGTTACTGGAGTCATAGATTTACGATTGGGTGCTAGAGGTACAAATTATTACGGCAGTTTCCGTGATTTCCTCCCTCCTGACAAAAACAATGGAACGCAATTAGATTTTCATTCAGCGATATTTGCCACTGGTGCGATCGGAGAATGGTTATTTACAGGCGCATACAACAGTTCTCGTAGCCTCAATGAAGATTGCAACTGCGATAATCGCCTGTTTAGAACTTATCAATTCAGCGAGCAAAATTATCCTGTCTACGGCGATAGCTCAAAAGTTGATGTAGTTGCTCCTTCCATTGATAGCGTATTTTTGCGTTTTGAGCGTTCAGCTCGTACCCCTGGCTCCGATCCTGATTATGCGATGTGGGGTGACTATAACACAGAAGAATTTGCGCGGCGATCGCAGCAATTTACTTCTATCACTCGTCAACTCCACGGTTTTAAAGCTAACTACAACTTAGGAAACCTCCAAATTACAGGTTTCTATGGCGACCACTTAGAAGGGTTTCAACGAGACACTATTGCTCCTGATGGTACTAGTGGTTATTACTTTCTCTCTCGCAGACTATTACAAGCAGGTAGTGAAAATGTCTTTATCGAGTTAGAAGAACTCAATCGTCCTGGGACTGTATTAGAACGAAAACAGCTTAACCGAGGCCCAGACTACGAAATCGACTACGATCGCGGTACTTTATTATTCCGCGAACCGATTCTTCGCACCGATATCGATCGAACCGGACAAGTATTGGTGCGTCGGATTGTTGTTAGCTATCAATATGACAGCGAAGACTCTGACGGGAACATCTATGCTGGTCGTTTGCAATATAATCTTTCCCGCAAACTGAACCAGGAAAGTTGGATAGGAGCAACTTACGTTCAAGAAAATCACGGGGTGCGCGACTTTCAACTTTACGGCGCAGATGCGCTGATTGCTTTAGGTGACAACGGTAAGTTAATCGCAGAATATGCCCATTCCACTAATGATTCTGATGTTTTGGGAAAAGTTAGAGGTGATGCTTACCGTTTAGAAGCTGAAGGAAAGATTGCTAATGGGATTCAAGGCCGTGCCTATTATCGCTTTGCTGATACGGGTTTTGCCAATAATGCCACTATCAGCTTTGTTCCAGGACAAACCCGTTATGGAGCGCAGGTTACAGCTAAACTCACCTCAACTACCAACGTCAGAGCGCAATACGACCACGAAGACAATTTTGGGATTGCTCCCCAACCCTTAGACACTTTTGAAGAACTATTTGCACCGCGTTATGAGGCGATACCTGGTAGTAAGGTTAATAATTCACTGACGACGATTTCTGCTGGTATTCAACAACGCTTGGGTAGCGCCACTATCGATCTCGATTGGATTCACCGTCGTCTGGAAGACCGTATCCCCGACAGTACCCTAAGTAGTAATTCCAATCAACTGCGATCGCGTTTTTCAGTTCCTCTAGCTAAAAACCTGACATTCCAAGCCCAAAATGAACTGAGTTTATCTTCCCAAAAAAATGCTATTTACCCAGACCGTACCATTTTGGGGTTGAATTGGGCGGTAATTCCTGGTGTCAATGTCAGTTTAGCCCAACAGTATTACAGTAGCGGTCAATATTCGGGTAATTCCATCACTAGCTTGAGTGTCAACGGCGAACACAAACTCGGTTCGGATACTACCTTGACTGGTCGTTACTCAATTTTGGGTGGTGCTAACGAAATGACTACTCAAGGAGCAATTGGTATAAATAACCGCTGGACTATTGCTTCGGGATTGCGGCTAAATGTTGCTTACGAACACGTATTTGGCAACTTCTTTGGACGCACTTTGGCGGGTCAACAATATGCCCAACCCTACGCCTTTGGTCAAGCTGCATCTGCGATCGGGTTTGATGGTGGCGATAGCTACAGTGTCGGGCTGGAATACAGTGATAATCCGCAGTTTCAAGCTAGCGTCCGTTACGAGCATCGTTCTTCTTCTGGTGGTAGTAATACAGTAATTACCGCAGGTGCTGCGGGTAAAATTTCTCCGGCTCTCACAGCTTTAGTACGTTATCAACAAGCTGGTTCTTCCAATCAAAAGCTTTCAGGATTGGGAGATACTGCTAACCTCAAGTTGGGTTTAGCCTACCGCGACCCCAATAGCGATAAATTTAATGCTTTATTGCGTTATGAATATCGCCAAAATCCATCAACCATCCCTGACACTATCCTGTTAGGAAGTGGTACGGGTTCTCAAGACCATACCTTTGCTTTAGAAGCGATTTACGCTCCTAACTGGCAATGGGAATTCTACGGGAAGTATGCGTTGCGTAACAGTACCTCTTACATAGCTAACGATTTAGCCGGTACTAGCACAGTAAATCTGGCCCAAGTACGCGCTACCTATCGTTTGGGATATAGCTGGGATTTGGTGGGTGAGGCTCGTGTAATTAGTCAGTCTAGCTACAGTGAGACAGGCTTTGTTCTGGAAACAGGCTACTACCTCACGCCTAACCTGCGCGTTTCGGCTGGTTACGTCTTTGGGAAAGTTGATGACCGGGATTTTTCTGGCACACGTTCTGCGGGAGGCGCGTACTTAGGCTTTACGGTTAAGCTCAACGAATTGTTTGACGGCTTTGGACAACAAAGACCTGTAGCGCGCCAGCCACAGGAATCGGCGATGAAAACTTTGGTCGGTAAACTCAAGGCTGCAATGAGGGGGATGCAAAGGCGTGAAATATAAAAGGGTTATTTGATGTAAAGACGTTGAATGAACCTCTGTTACGAATTTAACCCTTTCTTGTGGGAATACTATTGTCGTAACGATTTTATCCGCTTTGAATCTAGTGCAAAAACGTTTCGATTTTCATTCTGGTATTTGTATATTTATAAACTCAATATCATTACTTACATATTATGTATTTTTATTGGAACTAAATAATGAAATCTTTATTTAAGAAATTAAGAGCGATCGCCATAGTAAATATTGATGAAAATGATAAATTTTCTCTGACTATGGATCACCCAGTAAAAAAAACTATGGAAAAGCCATTAACAATTAGCCGCCAAAAACTATGGCTCAGTAGCTTGGGCTTTTTTTTATGTATTTTCGGAACTAGTATCCAACCTAGCTGGGCTGAAGGCAGTAAAGAGTTAGTTTCTGATGGTGGATACAGACCTTACCTAGAATGGTCAGACTTACTACTGGCAGGTATTGTTCGGAAAACCATACTCAAAGTTTATGTTCAACAAGGAGAAACAGTTAATCTTGGCTCTAGTGTGAATACTAGTTTCTCAAACCCACAAGATATCGTTTATCGCAGCCCCTTTGGTAGTCAAAATGGCTCTTGTGATGTTCTAACTAATGGTTTTGGTTGGATTGACACCGTTGCCAAAGAAACGGCCGGTCCTTTACCTAATGCTGGTGGCTATACCCCTTGTACTTTCGTCGCTACAGAAACAGGTATTTACGAAGTTGAATTTCGTTCTGTGAATACAAGTGGTACAGGCAATCCGCCGCCAACAGTTACAACGGCGGCATTTCCTACAGGTAATACTCAACTTTCAGGGGTAGCTGCTTGGGATATCACAGTTCGAGATAGTAACGGTGTTGCCAAAAAAGGGCGAGTATTTACTAACTATATTGCTATGAATATGGGGGCAAATGCCAGTGGTAGTACTCCCGTAGCACTCAACTCTAAGCTTTATATTCAAACCAAAGATGGGTATCGTTACGAAACTGACATGAATGGAGTCGATCCTTTTGGCTTCATCTTTTTTGCTAATAACCGGGGATATATTAACACAACAAATAGCAGCACTCTTTACCATTCTGCTGGCGGTGCTAGTAATAATAGTTTGATCTTTCCCGGCAATGTGCAAGTTCAAAATCCAAATGTTTCTGATACTACAACAGACATTACCCACCTAGTTTTCTTCAATCGACCCGACACGGCAACCCTCAATTCTTTGAGTATTCCTATTGCCGCGACGATTCCCACAGTACCGACTTCGTTCAAATTCACTGGGGGTAATGGAGGTAGTGGGAACCAAACTTCTGTGGGTGTGGGAGGCAATTTTAGTTTCAATGCTGCCTCAACTGGTAGCTATCAAATAACTATTGACACCAATAATGATGGCATTTTTGACCCTAGTAGCGATAGAGTAATACAAAATGTGCTGTCTGTCGGCTCAAATGTGGTGCTTTGGAATGGAAAGGATGCAAGTGGGACAAATCTCCAACCTCTACCAGGAAATGCAGCATACAATGCCATAATCACAACACGATCGGGTGAATATCACTTTCCCATGTTGGATGCTGAAAATAATCCACTGGGGTTTAAAATCACAATGGAAAATCCTCCTGCTGCTTTTCCTAACCTTGTAGATCAAAATGGACAGCAGATTGGATCGACTACCGTTTATTACAACGACAACAACTATACTACCGCTAACGGCACGGCAATTAACTTAAATGGTACGGGAGCTACTAATCCGCGTAATGCTGCTAGAGGGATCAATAGTGCGACGGGAGAGCATGAATTTAGTAGTAATTATGGTGACTTTAAGGGAATCGATACTTGGACATATTTCCCCAGTCAAGCAATCCTTACTCCCTTGGTCATTACTACTAACACTCAAGCAAATGTCATAGGAACCAAATCTGTTCGCTTCCTTGCAGACAATGATAGTAGTGGAACAGTAACTGTAGGCGATCGCATCGAATATACCATCACTTACTCCAACCTGAATCCAGGTAATAGCAATGCAATTAACTTTGTCATTAACGACTCATTACCCTCACAATTAACCTTTGTGAGTGCAGCAATTACTGCTGCAACTTCAGGGAATAACATTACACTCAATCCCAGTTACAACGGTGCTAGTGTTGTTGCTGTGACAAATTCTGGAATTCTCCGTGTAAATGATACGATTACCATTAAAATTACTGCCACAATTAATAATGCCAATGGCGGTAATCCAATTAGTAACCAAGCAAATGCTACTTTTAACACACCTGATAATCCTACAGGAACTGTTGGTACAGTGTTCACAGATGCAGACTCTGCTGGTGCTACCAATAATCCACCTACTCTTAGTAATTCGTTCTTACAAATTACTGATAATGGTATAAATATCGGTAATAATCCTGCCAGTACAGCAGATGATGACCCCACTTTATTTACAGTATTAAATCCTGTTAGTTCTACTCCTAAAGTTTTGTTAATTAAACGCATCACCCGCCTCAATAACCAAGATTTAACTGATATTGTGGATGGCCGCAGTGACGTTGCTACTAATGCCAGTAACTATGTACCAGAACCTTATGCTACTAATGATAGCGATCCTAAATGGCCTGTTGGCTACTTGCGAGGATTAATTAATGCTGGCACTGTCAAACCGGGAGATGAATTGGAATACACTATATATTTTCTTTCCAATGGTTTTGGTAATGCAACTAATGTAAAATTCTGTGACTTAGTTCCGACTAATGTTAATTTTCTTCCTACTGCTTTTAATGGTATGACTCCTAATGATGGTGGCTTACCAGCAGCAGATCGAGGAATTGCCTTAGCTATTGGTTCCACTACACCAACGGTTTATTTGAGTAATGTAGCAGATAGCGATCGCGGGCATTTTTATACAGTTAATGAATCAGGTACACCATCATACTGCGGTACTAACACCAATGGAGCAGTAGTGGTCAATATTACTACAGTCCCAAGTTTACCCAATCTACCCGCAGCCACGGGATCTGGGACACCAGCTAGTTCTTATGGTTTTGTCCGCTTCCGCGCTAAGGTGAAATAGTTTTAACCACGGTTAACTAGTGTAATTAAGGCCATTAGGAGAGTTCTGGCTGTTCGGTAACAAAGCGATCGCAGTTTTGTAAAAATATCTTTTGAATAATCCGAAAAGCAATAACTTCAGTTTGGAGATTCAGCATATACCTACAAATAAGTCATGGTAAATATGAATCTAAAACTGAGATTTAAACCAGTTTCTCACAGTTGGGTTGCTCTACATCCAAAGCCTAAAGGGGTAATTCAATTTATTGCTGGGGCTTTCTTTGGTACATTTGGCCCTATGTTTTTTTATCGTTATTTGCTTCAATCTCTATTTGAGCAAGGATATACAATTATTCTTTTGCCGTTTAATTTTACTTTTAACCATTATGTAGAAGCTGGTTTTCTCATGAGAGAACAGTATGAAATTCTGCCAGAGCTTGTGAAAATGGCAAGTGTTGCAGAATATGATTATGAAGCTTATCTAGATGATAAAAACTTTTCTTGGATTGGACATAGCCTTGGCTGTAAATATATCTCGCTGTTAGAAGGATTTACTGCTCTACCTCCAGAGCCTCAAGATAGAGAACAGTTTCTTCGGAAGCTATTATTTAAAACTTCCGATGAGTCAGAGATAGAAAGTGTGATTGCAGACATTAACATTCTCTTTGATGAACTAACGCGAAAAAGGGATGAAGTTGAAAAATTAATTTGTACTTATGTAGGTCGGAAAATCAAAATTAATAGTGTTTTCATTAAAGGACAGGTTTCTATCCTCTTAGCACCTGCCATTGCTGACACAGGAAGCGCAATTCCTCCTCAATTTTTAGCGGATATCATCGACAATCTTGGTTGGGGTGTGAAACCAACTGTTGAAGAAACTCAGTATTTAATCAAGGATAGTGAGCTATTTAATATCATGGGTTTAGTCTGTTTCAAATCAGATGATATTGCTAAATCAACCTGTGAATGGTTTACTAATATTCTGCGAAAGCCACCGCAAGATTTTCGTAACACTGTAGCAGGTGGACATTTAAGACCTTTAGGTATTCAGCTAGCTAAATATGTCGTTAATCTTTTTGATAAACCATTAATTGAATCAGTTCAAGAGCGAAACAAAGCATTTGAGCATAATGTAATTCAATTGCTTGAAGAACTGAAAGAAAAATCAAGATAATGGGCATTGAGCATGGGGGCATTGGGTATAAAAGGCAGAGGTGCAGAGGAGCGGAGGGCCGAGGGCAAACGCATCTAAATATTGAAGACGAATGATCAAGATGGAATTCTTCAAAGTGTTACCACATAAAACTTTCAAATTGGTACTTCATTAACTTATAAATAGATTTAGTAATGTACTAGAAAACACAAAGTAAATGTGCGTAGGTGCAGCCCCTAAAAATAGACATCGCTCCTCTTTTCCTTTAAGAATTGGGGGAGCGATCGCTTAGTTTCCTCCCTTGAATCGTGTGGGAGCGATGTCTACGACCTGACTTTTCTACATCCTGCGATTTAATACCTACTAGACTTGTGCTACAAATCCCTGATTTGGCAACTCGAAGGAAGCCGCCGTAATGACAGGTGCATTTGGATCAGACACTGTAATTCCGGTAGGTTGAGATTGAGGCAGCAGTCGGTAGTCACTACGCCAGCGTTCGCGGTTCAGATCGCAGCGAACATAACCGCGCAGTCTCCCATTGAAATATTTCACCCACGGGTTCTGTGGCAATGCTGCTTCTACGTCGAATGTCCAAGGACAACTTGAACTGATCGAAGTACCAACAAACTCAGTCGCTACTGTTTGTGAGTTGGGGTCGTTGAAGTTAACCTTCAGGTCATTAACCCAGCTAGAATGCCAGTCACCAGTAATGACTACGGGGTTTGAGGGGCGGCGTTGCTGGATGAAACCGAGAATGCGGTTGCGAGAGGCAACATAACCATCCCACTGGTCAAGATTGAAGACTTCTCCCGCTCCGGTATCATAGTCAAACTGAGCCATGATAGTCTGTTGGGCAATAACGTTCCAGCGTGCGCCAGAGCGATCTAGTCCTTCAAATAGCCACCGCTCCTGCTCCGAACCAGTCATTGTGGCAGTTGGGTCAGTAGCCTCAGCGCATCGTGGCTTACGCCCGTCACCACAGGGTTGATTGGTACGGTACTGACGAGTATCTAGGACGTTGAATTCAACGAGGTCGCCAAAAGTCAACCGTCGGTAGAGCTGCAAATCAAGACCTCTAGGCTTTGAGAAGTCCGGCAGTGGCATGTGTTCGTAGTATGCCTGAAAAGCAGCAGCACGACGGGCAAGGAACACCGAGCGTGATTGTATTTCGGGATCTTGAGGAATTTCGTCTGCCCAATTATTGTCAACTTCGTGGTCGTCCCAAGTGACTAGCCAAGGAAATGCAGCATGAGTTGCTTGTAGGTGTGGATCAGTCTTGTACAGAGCGTGGCGGTTACGGTACTCCTGCAAGGTAAATGGTTCACCATTGCCATCGTGCGATCGCAGCGCAGTTGTACTCGGTGGGCCTTCATAAATATAATCACCGAGATGAACCACTAAGTCTAAATCCTCTTGAGCCATATTTTTGTAGGCTGCATAATAACCACTTTGCCAGTTTTGGCAGGAAGCAAAGGCAAAGCGGAAGCGATTAACGCGATCGCGCGGGTTAGGAGCTGTGCGAGTCCGCCCGATTGGACTAACTTCATTGCCCACCCTAAACTGATACCAGTACCATCGTGCAGGTTGTAATCCTTGCACTTCTACATGAACAGAGTGTCCAAATTCTGGAGTAGCCATCTGTGTGCCACTGCGGACAATTTGCCGCATCTTTTCGTCGCTAGCAATCTGCCACTGCACTGGAACATTATATGGTGGCATCCCACCACCATTGAGCGGATCGGGAGCTAAACGCGTCCACAGCACTACATTATCTGGAAGTGGTTCACCGGAAGCAACACCCAGACTAAAGGGATAATTAGAGAATCGGGGCAGGGCTTGAACTTTGTTAGACCATTGATTGGCGATCGCAAAACCAGTTAAGGCTCCAGTTCCAATCAACACTTGTCGCCGTCTCAAGCGAGTTGATAGCAAGCGCTCGAAGTTGAAGTTCTGCATATACTCCCCTGATTGTCGCGTTTAAATCAGTGAACAGTGAACAGTGAACAGTTATCATAGTTTCAGTCGAAGATTTGACCCCGACTGAAACACGCCATTTTTAGAAATGGGGGACTCTAACTCCCAACGGAAAAATTAACTGATAACTGATAACTGTTGAATCACAGCAAAGTGTAACAGCGCAACTTTAATCCCTCTTTGCAATCAGGTTAAGCGTTGATTATTCCAACACAACCCTAATTGTTTAATCTAAACAAGGCGTTCAGCGATGCTGAAGGCGGCAAGCATCGAGTGCCGCCTTCGGCATCGCTCTCTTTTCCTCGCTTGAATGAGTAGCAATTATTAGCTTAGAGGCTATGCCTTGAGCAACTATGTTACCTTTTTCAACTTTAGAAGCTCTACCTATTGAGTGACAACGAGCAGAGGATTCATAATTTACAATGAGCCAGGATTTAACTAATTGGTAGTTATATGCTGGCTGTCTTATAAAACTTCTAGCATTAACAGAGAGATACTATAAAACTCAATTAATTGTGTCTTTGGAATTATGCAGCTAAATGAAGATTATGACTCCTAAACTTGCATTATGGTTACTGTGGACTGGATTTATCGCCTATATTTTATTGTTGGCACCGCCCTTGCACTTAGATGAAACGCTAACCCTGCTAAAAAATATATTTACTTTTCAGTGGGCTGCTATTAATCCAATTATCCTTTCTTTATTTTCTCTAGTGGGTATTTGGCTATTAATTTACAGTAGTTTATTGTTCATTGATGGCAGGATGCAACTAATTCCTTTTTGGCCTTTTGCCGTAGCATCAGTAGGCTCAGGTGTAATTGGTCTTTTGCCGTATCTGGCTTTGCGTAAACCTAATCAACAATTTTCGGGACAAAAAGATGTTTTTTTGAGTCTGCTGGATTCTCGCTTTTACGGTATCGTCTTAACTTTCAGTACAGTTGTTGTGCTTGTCTATGGTTTTGCCTTCGGTGATTGGGGAGATTATGTGCAGCAGTTTCAAAACGATCGCTTTATCAATGGTATGAGTTTGGCATTTTGCCTGTTTTATCTTTTATTTCCTACTGTTGTTGGTGATGACATGGCTCGTCGCCGTTTCCCTGATACCCAGGTATTTTTAGCAGTGGTGTTTGTTCCCTTACTCGGTTCTCTTGCTTATCTTTGCCTGCGCCCACCACTAGTGTTATCAAGTATTTCTGAAGAATCATTAATAACTAATCGCTAAATATCGGCATTTTTCAATTAGTTCCGTGAGTCAAGATTGGGCGGGCTGGGCGATCGCTTAGTTAACTTTAAGAACCTGTTAACTAATTCGTCTACCAATCGCTTTTGAGAATCCCATAATCAACAATATCTACGTAATCAACCTCATTTAAATCTATGTTGACGGCGACAGCACTCATAAACCATACCAATTTTTTGCATAACTTGTGCTAATGCGGGGTTATGGAAAAAGTGTCTCAAATGAATGGGGTGAAGCCGCAATATTTTTTTATATTTAATATAAGAAAGATCGTTAACAAATAAAAGTTTTAATTTTTACAATGTGCAGGAGAATAAATAATGGCGTGGGTATATTTGTTGGTTGCAGGGTTATTAGAGATTGCATGGGCAATTGGTCTGAAATATTCACAAGGCTTTACTAAGCTGGCTTTCAGTATTCCCACAGTTGTTTGTATGATATTGAGTTTTTTCTTTTTATCGATAGCACTACGCACATTACCAGTAAGTACTGCTTACGCCGTTTGGACTGGGATAGGAGCAATGGGTACGGCTTTATTAGGAGTCTTATTATTTGGTGAACCTGCTTCTATAAAGCGTTTTATTTGCATTGGCTTAATTTTGTCAGGTGTACTGGGACTCAGATTAGTATCAAGTCATTAAACTTCTTGCAAAAGTCGGGGTAAAGGGGAAGGTGGGGCCCCCTGTGGGGATAAGGGGCAGGGGAAAAGGGTAAAGAAACTCAAAATCCTTTCCCTTTAACCTTTTTCCTTTTCCCTCTCTTGCAAAAATATATTTTTGCAAGAGGTGTATTAATCCTGCCAAACAGAAGCCTAACTTTTCCTGTTGGCGATCAGAGGGACAATCGATTGGGGAGGCTATGGACTATGTGCCCCACATTAGGAGCGATCGCATTTCTACAGTTACAGGAATTGCAAATAAAACTAATTTTTTAGTCCCATCATTAACTATTAGGAGTTGGTAGTCTTGAAATAGTTAACTGTAAGGCTTGCATTTGAGGAAAATCACGCTTAATAATTTCGATAGCTTTTCTTTGACTCTCTTTATTTTTAACGATCAGTTGTGCAGTGCCATCCCCTTGAGAACCTACGCCTTTTCCTCCGAAGATATAAGGTTTAAGTGGCTCGTGATGGAGAAGCAAATGCAGCTTTTTTGCAGTTAATTGCTCAGGACAAGCCGGAACTACGTGTAGATCAAATTCCGTTTGGGCTTTTGTCATTAAAGCTCCAAGAAGTTGGGCATCTCCGAGTTGTATTGCTTCAACTGCTGCCTGGGTAATTTCAGAGCTAATAGAACCAAAATATTTTTGCACATTTTGCTCTATTGAATTAGTAGCCAAAGGATAACACTGATTCAATCGTCTTAGTATTTCTTGTGTGTTTTTGGTACCGCCGAGATCGACAATCACAAAAAACAAATCCTCACTCACTTTCAATTCGAGTAGGTCGATTTTTTCACCATCAAATATCATCAATATTGGGCGATTTCCATAAGCACAAGCCTGATCCATACGGCCACAAAGGCTAGGAGTGGTTCTTTCTCCCAGATAGGCAAACTCCATTTCTGAACGAATTGTCATCTTCAAGTCATACACACGATTAAAAGACCGAGCAATGAGAACACAAAAGGCAGCACTCGAAGATAATCCCTTTTGGATGGGTAAGTCGGTTAGATAATTATCAACCTCAAGCCCGCCAACATCATAGTGAGTCAGAATTTGATAAGCTGTACCAGCAGCATAACTAAAAAAACCACCCTTTGCCGCTATGCGTTTTAGGGTATTAGATTCCATAGGTAATCTCAACGGTTCATAACTCCTGCCATCATTGAGAGAACTACGAATAATTAATTCAGTAGAATTAGCTTTGATCGAGGCATAAATTCCTTGATTAGTACCAACAATTAAGGTGTAACCCTTTTCGATAAGAGGATTAACACTGCGATATTCTCCTGCCCAATCGCTGTGTTCTCCGAATAAACAAAGACGCCCTGGAACAAAAATTTTCATTTTAAGTTTCCTGTTCTTAATCGAGGTATATTATTCTGATTAACTTGAATAAACAACATACCATTCATCACTCCAATAGCTCACGTCAGCAAAGCTTTCGGCAATAAGAGAGAGAATCGATTGGGAAACGATGGACTACCCTCCATCTAGCGAAGTGATCGCTCTTTGAAGAAAAACTTTTTGGTTTACTGTTTTTTAGTTAATGTGTCAGTTTAATTATTGTCCACTCAGTAAATACAACAAGCTTTAGGCTAGAATTACGTTGTTAGTAAGTGTAATTATCCAAATATCCTTATTTTAGATAATATTGCTATTGTCTAAAATCAGGAATACAAGGATTAGCGATCGCACTGAAATTTGGTTGTTTACCGATCATAAGATTTGTAGAGGGTACTACCATGCAAAATATTCTAAAACGCGCATTCCTACCTGGATTGATGGCTGCTACTTTAGCTGGTACTGGCTTAATCCCGGTTCAACCTGCTTCTGCTGATGACCGAGTTATTAATAATGCAGCTATTGGAGCCGGGGCAGGTGTATTAAGTGGGGTTGTAACAAATTGTGGTTCCGTATTAGACAATGCTTTTAAAGGTGCTGCTGCTGGTGCTGCTGTTAATGCTGCCAATGGTGCAAGAAGTGCCAGAGCCAGAAGAAGAAACGGACGTTTACCTGTTCAAGATATCGGTGTAGGTGCTGGTGCTGGTGTATTGGCAGGTGCAATTTCTGGCGGTTGTGGAACTACCTGGAAAAATGGTGTTAATGGTGCTGCGGCTGGTGCTGCGGTTCATTTATTAGATAAAAGACCCAGGAGAAGATAATCTGTCATTGATAACTCGTCATTTAGTCACCCAGCACGAATTATCAATAAAAACCTTCAGGCGCAGAGCGAACATAGTGCCTTGCGGTACTCTTTAAAAGATTGGGGACACGACTCGCTTAAATAGCCAAAGTTGCGTATGCCCTCTGTAATGTGGTGTACTTAGCCCTGTTTTATCACTTTTGAAAAACAATAATCGAAGCCAAAGACTAAAACTTTGATTTCACCAAAACTTAAAGCTTTATTTTCTAATAGAAACTAAAATTTATAGACAAAAACTGGAAAACAAAGCTTCACGACTCTTTTGGTTATCGCATTCTCTCAAAGGGAGAAAACAGGGTTAAGTTTTAATATTCAAGCGACTTGTAGTACAGGGTAAAGGGGCAGAGGGGAAAACTTACTGCAACTTCTCCTCCTGCTCCTTAACCCTTTTTCATGACAATCCCAACTCTTCTGGAAAACCGAGCATGATGTTTAGGTTTTGGACTGCGGCTCCTGATGCGCCTTTACCTAGATTGTCAAGACGAGCAACTAGCAAGACTTCTTTGGTGGTGTCATTGGCAAATACAAAAACCTGAACAATATTAGTACCGTTCAGTGCGTAGGCGTAGCCCGTTGTAGACATCGCATCCAGAAATGTTCCGTCTCTGAGCAGTGTAGAATCTTGGTATGGAGCAACCTGCACGAACTTTTCACTTTGGTAGTAGTCAGCGATCGCTTCATAGATAACTTTACCTGACGGTGGATTATCCAAAGTTCCCAGTGGTAAAGGTACTTGTACTAACATCCCCTGCTCAAAATCCCCCACGGCTGGTACGAAAAGCGGCGGTGATGCTAACCCTGAATACTGATGCATTTCTTTGACGTGCTTATGCCCAAACTGCAAACTGTAGATACCATAAGGGTGGAGCGACTTTGTGCCGACTTGCTGTTCGTGGAAGGTATCATATTGTTTAATCAGATTCTTTCCGCCACCAGAGTAACCTGACACTGCATTAACGGTGATGGGAAAGTTACTGTTCAGGATTCCTTTAGCAATTAACGGGCGGATACAAGCTAAAAATCCTGTGGGATAACAGCCCGGATTGCTGACAAACTGCGCGCTGGCGATTTTCTCTCGCTGTCCTGGATTTAGTTCAGGGAAACCATATACCCAGTCTTTAGCTATGCGATGGGCACTACTAGCATCAAGGATCTTAACCCTATTATTACTGACTAAGCTAACAGCTTCACGGGCCGCATCATCAGGCAGGCAGAGAATGATAACATCAACAGCATTGATTAGTTTGGTTCGCTCATTTGCATCTTTACGTTTAGATGCTTCAATGCTAACTAACTCAATATCATCACGCTGGTTCAGGCGTGAGTATATTTGTAAGCCTGTGGTTCCTGATTCCCCATCAATGAAAATCTTCGGTTTAGTAGTCATGCGCTTCTTATTATATGAGAGTGATATTTTGACAAAGTAAGAGTTATTTTAACGATCGATTTTTGAATGAAATTAACCTGCTTTCACCATCCACACCAAAAAGCTCAGAATTGATTCGATAGGAGGAAGAGAATAATCCATTAAATCAATTGTGACTGTTTGACCCTCTAGTTTCAGAAATCGTCTGGCAAAAAGCGGATTCCTTCAACAGTACTCAGATGAAAATCTTGTTTCACTCGGTCAATGTTAAATTGACTGTAGGGCATGATAAATCAATACTCCATCCATTTGCTTGATTGTAATAGTATTTGTTCCTTCGCCTTCCCCGTTTCAGGATATGGATTTCGCTTTAACTCATTTTTGGATTGGCTACTCCTCCCAAGCTAGAGTACGTTTCACTGCTTTTTGCCAAGTACCAAATTTGGATAAGGGGAAATCACTCTTCGGCTCAAACACCCGCTCAATTTGCCGTTTTTCCACTAGTGTTTCATAGCTCTGCCAAAATCCTACAGCTAAACCTGCCGCAAATGCTGCACCCTGAACGGTCGTATCGCGCATTATCGGACGTTCAACTGGAATACCTAAGACATCAGCTTGAAACTGCATCAAAAAATTATTCTCGCAAGCACCACCATCTACGGTTAATCGCCCAACTGGAGTACTGCTAGATGCGTTAATTGCTTGCACCACTTCCAGAACTTGATAAGCGATCGCTTCCAACACAGCGCGAACTAGATGCTCTGGTTGTACACTGGCGGTAATGCCGAAGAAGGCTCCCCTGGCGCTCATATCCCAATAAGGTGCGCCCAGTCCACTAAATGCTGGCACAAAGTAGACTCCGCCATTATCTTTTACCTGATTGGCCATCACTTCAGTTTCAGCAGCAGTTTTAATCAACTTCAGGCGATCGCGCAACCATTGAATACAAGCACCACTAGTAAACATACTACCTTCTAGGGCATAGCCGACATTTAAAGTATCGCTGGTATTTGCTTGTGTCCATGCCACCGTAGAAATAAGTTGATGGTGCGTAGGCGTAGCCCCTCGTAGAGAACGCACAATTTTCGTTCCTGTGTGAGCAACCAAAAAGCTACCAGTACCGTAAGTACATTTCACCAAACCGGGGCGATCGCAGCCATGACCAAATAGAGCCGCTTGCTGATCTCCCAAGATGGCGGTAATGGGAATTTCAGCACCCAACAAAGTCGCATCAGTGACTCCAAATATTCCTAAACTCGGCTGAATCTGGGGCAAAATATGCGCCGGAATTTGAAACAGATCCAGTAAAATCTCATCCCACTCACAGGTTTTGAGATTCATCAACATTGTCCGGCTGGCGTTGCTGTGGTCAGTGGCGTGGACTTTTCTACCTGTGAGGTTCCACAACACCCAGGTATCAATAGTACCTGCTAACACCTTGTTCAAATCAATATCAGTAACATTGTCTAATAGCCATCTGAGCTTAGTAGCTGAAAAGTAAGCATCAATGATTAATCCCGTGCGATCGTAAATTTCATCAGCGTAGCCTTGCTCTTGTAACTGGTGGCAAAGGGGAGCAGTACGGCGATCTTGCCAGACGATCGCTTTATGGAGTGGTTTACCAGTAGTTTTGTCCCAAATCAAACAGGTTTCGCGCTGTACAGTTAGTCCCAAGGCTGCGATCGCTGATGGTGTAATCTGGGCATTTGCAATTGCGGTTTGCATTACCCAACAGGTATCCTGCCAGATTTGTTGAGGGTCATGTTCTAACCATCCTGGCTGAGGATAATACTGAGTTAATTCTTTATATGCCTGCCCAACAATCTTGCCGTCTGCGTTAAATACAAAGGCGCGGTTGCCTGTCGTACCTAAATCCAGTGCTAAGATGTAGCCCGATGATAGAGTTTTTTTGCCAAGTGTGTGCATAGCCGCTTTTAGTGTTGCGTAGGCGTAGCCCAACCTAGACATCGCGATTTTAGCAATACGCCTTCAATCACATATACATTATTTTGGGTACATTTTGAATTTCCTGTTTGGATAGCATTACGTCTCCGTAAGTCTAAAAAAGCTACGATTTTATGCAAAGTTGTACTTAGCACAATGGGTATTGATGTCCGCCTCAAATCCTAGACCTTCACAACATTACAAGACGCTGTGCAGAATGGCACGCTTGTAAAGGCCAAAGACATATTGTATCCTCGTTCCCAGCCTCCAGGCTGGGAACCAGTTGGGCAAGGGCTGTATCTTAACTTAGTGCCATTCGACGCTGTGCATTTTAATTATGTGTAAGTAAGTATATTGGCACAGAAAATAATTATCAAAATGCTGTTTTCAAAGGAATATTACACACAAATTCATAGAAGTTTTATGATTAAATTTATGTGGCAATATACAAAGTGTCACTTTATTCAAGTTTGATTATGATGCTCATGTTTTATAGTTTGCATATAAAAATTAATAGTAAACCAATACGATTCACCAAGATGTGAAAATCATCATCAAGACACAAATCGCCGTGTCTAATTATTGTGAAGATGGCGATTCATCGCGTCTCTTGCTTGAACCAACAGTATTAATAGTAAACCTGATTAATATAAATTTTGTTATAAGTAATCATCCTAACTTGATATAAAAACTATAGATTTCAAAATAGATGCGATCTAAAAGTTAAAACCATCCCATGTTAAAAGCTAACCAAAATCAAAATGCACTACTAGCTCTGTTGTTACTTGTGCCAGTTCCGAGCATTGGTATTGCAACTCAGCTATATATACTCCCTGGCTTACAAGGACATTTAGTAGCTTTATTAGCTAAAATCTGGTTATTGCTAATACCCATTATTTGGTTGTTATTTGTCGATAAAGAAAATTTAAAAGTTGAATATCCTAAAAGACGCGATTTATTAGCTGGAGTCGCATTAGGGCTATTAATGCTAGGCATCATGTTGATTGTTTATTGGCTGCTGGGCGCAAAATGGATAGATGTTGAATATGTTCGCGATCGAGCAACACAAGTTGGATTGAACAGTTTTGTGATTTACTTAGTAGGTGCAGTGTATTGGATATTTGTTAACTCTTTACTTGAAGAATTTGTCTGGCGTTGGTTTGTTTATCGTAAATGTGAAATTTTGGTATCAAGTCCTTTAGCTGTAGTACTGTCTGCACTATTTTTTACGATTCATCATGTTGTTGGTTTAGCAGCTTACTTCGACTGGCGTGCGACAACATTATGCTCATTGGGGGTATTTATAGCAGGGGCGGTTTGGTCATGGTGCTACTTAAATTATTGCTCGATTTGGCCTGGATACATCAGCCATATTTTTGCAGATATAGCAATTTTCCTGATTGGCTGGCAACTGATTTTTGCTAACAGCAGTTTTCATATATTTGAACCACATTTCTTGTAGGGGCGCAAGACCTTGCGCCCCTACTGCGTGGTCTATTTACCTGAAAGAAGCTGTAACAAAAATAGACTTCTTGCATAAGTCGAGAAAAGGGGAAGAGGTTCTGTATTGTTCCCTTCCCCTTTAACCTTTACCCTTTCCCCCCTCTTGCAAACAATCCTTTTTGCAAGAGGTTTAATGTAATCAATCTACAGCGAACTAATCAATCAACATCTCTCAAGATAATATGTTTTTTTAAGTCGAAACTGATTATACCTTCGTCTTGTAATTTACCTATCAATCGTGTAATTGTTACTCTGGTAGTGCAGCAGGCGCTAGCAAAATCTTCGTGAGTAAAACGAACACTTAAGCGAGTTCCCTCTGGTACAGTTTCACCCACTTCTCGTTTTAAAAGTTTTAATAGATGGTGCAAGCGTTCTTGTACCCGCCGTCTTCCACAAATGACTAAAAAAGATTCTGTTTGCTGTAACCGCTGATTAATCTTTGGTAAAAGTACATGGCTCAGTCTTGGAGAAGCTGTTATCTCTGCCGCGTAAATTGACACCAACTCAACATCAGCGAGAGCTGTTGCTTGGTAAATGTCTAAAGATGTCAAACTAGAACCAAAAACCATTCCTGGTGTTGCCAATCCAATCAGCACTTCTTCACCCGTTTCACAGTAGGTACTGAGTTTAACCAAACCCTGACAGACATACCAAATTGCTAACGGGTTGAGGGGAATAGTTTCTCCTTTAGAATATTTATCCACGGGACGATCATTGAAGAGATCGTCGTCATTCTTGACTACTGCTGATTCTACTTTTTTACGTTCAGTAATATTACGTACTACCCAGCGGAGAGAAGTTGCCTTTCCCTGCGAATTGCGGGCAACTGCGACTGTCAAAGCTGCATCAAAAAACTCACCATGACGTTGTTGCAAGCGTATCAATAGCTCTCTAACCCTGTCTGATTGTGATAGTTGAATGAGTTCGCTACGAAGGTGCTGACGTTCTTCTAGAGGGACGAAGCTAATCATTGGTTTACCCACCATAAATTGCTTTGAAACATTGAGTAACTTAGCTGCGGTGAAGTTAGCTTCTTGGATAATTCCTTGTGTACTAGTCACTAAATAGGCGTCAGGGGCCAACTCGAATAAATCTTGGTAGTGTTGGCGTTCTGCTTCTAGCGAATTGCGTGTTTGTACTAGTTCCTCATTTTCCTGATAAAGTTCCTCCGCCGCTAACTGTACTATCTTTGAGGTGTTATACAGTTCCTTAAAAGCTTGCGGCAGCAGATCCGGGGAAATCCAAGGTAGTACATTAGCAGTTTCGTATAAATCTGCTAAACGCTTGTGCAATACTTCTGTGCGTTGGATAAATTTTTCTATGTTCACCTTATAATCACCGCTACTTGCTTGCAGAGGTTGAGCATTTCCCAAGGAATAATTTAGTGCTAATAATAATTTGTTTCCATTATTACTAAGGATAACTGATAAGACTGTTGCCAACTTCCATCACAAGAATCAAGCAACTACTACTAAAGACACATAATCTAAGTTAAGTTTGTTTGTGATTCTGAATACCTCGATAAAATTCATAACAAGATTCCCAGCTTTTTTAAGAAGTTGGGAATTTAAGCCTTTCGGTTTTCAAATTTATGATGGAAATATGTGGCAAAGATAACGAGTAAAACTAGTGAGGACAAGCAATAGACCTCTTGCAAAAATCGTTGAATCACCCCTCCCCAACCCTCCCAGTATGTATTGGGAGGGAGCAAGATTTCAAGTTTCCCTCCAATATATCCGGGGGATTAAGGGGGGTCGATTCGACTTATGCAAGAGGTCTAAGATCGAACTAATATATCTAGAATTGTAAAGATAGATATTAATAAGTTAAAAATCTTTGTATAGAGAAGCACGTATTAACTTAATAATGATCCGCCTCTTTAGTTAGAGGATAAATGAAGTAGTAAGCTGGTGTAATTTAACAATGCGTAACAGCTAATCAACGCGCAAGTTATAAGGAGTGGTGGGTAAGGTGTCAATGCTATAAAGTCTCATCACTCCTTTTTACTTACATCAGTTTATGAGTAGGGGCACAAGGCCTTCATTGGTGTAAACTTAAGCCGAAAACTATATCGGACAGGCGTTTTGCACATCCCTCATGCCCTCATCCCCTAACCCCTTCTCCCTTGGGAGAAGGGGAATTGAATATCTAGCTCCCCTCTCACGGATGGGAGAGGGGCTGGGGGCATTGGTGTCAACTTAACGTGAAACCCTTGTCAAAACGTGATATTCAGTTCTCTGGCTTCCCATCACGATCTGCGTTACCCCACCCTAACCCTCCCCTTGCAAAGGGGAGGGAACTGGAGTTTCTTGTTTCCCTTTTTGGTTTGTTCGGCATCTGGAATCAAATTTTCTTGCAAAGGGGAGGGAACTGGAGTTTCTTGTTTCCCCCCTTTATAAGGGGGGATTAAGGGGG